>JAZQNC010000348.1:0-14550 GCA_045627165.1 Eubacteriales bacterium | reverse complement strand
GTGAAGCACCGCGTGATGCTCGATTTTGGTGGTGATGATGTGCTTTCCGCGCTCGCGGTTTGCGGCGGCGACTCCCTTTATCGCCCAGTTGTCCGATTCGGAGCCGCAGGAGGTGAAATATATCTCGTTCGGCTTGCAGCCTAACACGTTTGCTATTCTTTCACGGCAGGAGATGATGAGCTTCGCAGCCTCGCGTCCGCTGGTGTAGAGGCTGGAAGGGTTGCCGTAGAGGTTCGCAAAGCAGGGCTCCATGGCCTTTATTACATTCGCGGATACCGGAGTAGTGGCGGCATTGTCCGCGTAAACATATCTTTTTTCCATAATCTGTTATACCCCGCAGAAAAAGCTTTGATTTTTTACGGGCATATTGTATACCAAATTGGTGCATAATACAACAGCGTTTTATATGTTATTTGTAAACTTTTTTCAATGCCTTTCTTCTTCATCGACGCTCATTGACAGCGGCGTGCGGTTGTGATAGAATACTGTCCCGTGAGTATCGGGCAGCAGTCTGCCGCTCGCGCTATATCGCTGTATGAATGAACGGAGAGTGTGATTTTATGCTTACATGGAGTATGATCTGGCCATTGCTCATGGTCCTGATATGCAATACCTTTTATCATATCGTTTCAAAGACAACGCCGGACAGTGCGGATGCTTTTCTGTCGCTGAGCGTGACATATATCGTGGCGGCGGTGGTCTGCTTCGCCCTGTTTCTCTTTACCGGAAAGAATCTCGGTCATGAAATACGCAATCTCAATTACACCTCGGCGGTGCTGGGCGTGCTGATAATAGGACTTGAGGCGGGGTGGATGTTTGCCTACCGCACGGGTATCAAGGTCAGCTCCGCTTCGCTTATCGCGAATATCGCCCTCGCCTGCGTGCTGCTGTTCGTGGGTATGCTGCTGTTCAAGGAAAAGATCACGGTGAAGCAGGTGATAGGCATGGCGGTATGTATCGGCGGGCTTACCCTGCTTACCACCTGACACACGGAAAGGAATGAATAGCTGTGAAAAAAATACTGTATATAGACGCCACCGTCCGTGAGGATTCGAGGACGGCGCGGCTTGCACGTTATCTGCTGTCAAAGCTTGAGGGAGAAGTTATTCCTCTGCGCCTTTGCGATACCGTAATACCCGCGCTGGATATGGAGACGATCACCCGGCGCGATATTGATAAGGAGAGCGGCTGCTTCGAGGCTCCGTATTACGACAATGCCCGTCAGCTCAGAGAAGCGGATATCGTCGTCATCGCGGCTCCCTTCTGGGACAATTCCTTTCCGGCGGTGCTGAAAAAATATATCGAGGCGGTATGCGTAAACGGTCTGACCTTCCGCTATTCGGACAAGGGCGTTCCGCAGGGTATGTGCCGCGCGGAAAAACTGTACTATGTGACTACCTCGGGCGGCTTCATCACTCCCGAAACCGAAGCCTTTTCCTACGGATACGTTAAATCGGTATTCTGCGGACTGTTCGGCATACCCTCCGCGCAGCTTATTAAGGCGGAAGGACTCGATATTTTCGGCTCCGACATAAAAGCTCTGCTCAAAAGAGCGGAGAAGGAGATCGACGACAGCTTCGCGGAATGACTGCCCCGCGCATAATAAAGCATGATAAAACAGAAAATGCCCGACACGAGATCGGGCATTTTTCGATTATTCGATTATCGGGGAAATCAGTTTTCCGCTACTGTTTCGGCAACCGGATCGGTGAGAACGGCGTATTCGATGAGCTTGTCGCATACCTTGTCGATAAGGAGCGAGCGGGCGATCATGTCCTTGCCGTAATATGCCTCGAAGTTTGCCGCGTCGGTACCGTACATCTCGGCGTAGGAGGCAACTCCCGCGGAATAGTCCTCATCGGTGAAGGTCACGCCCTCTTCGTTGGCAACCTTGATGGTGACCATTTCGTTGAAGCACACATCCCGGGCGTATTCCTTCGCGGTCTCGTAAAATTCGTCCATCGTTATGCCGAAGCTCTCGGAGACCATCTGTTCGAGAGAATCATAGCCGTACTGGGACACCATGGAGGTGTAACCGTCGATGAAGGTATTGTAGAACTCGTTGTATTCCGCTTCGGGATAGCCGAGAGCCTCGCTGTTTTCGATGATGTAGTCCCATATCTCATTGCGCTGAGTCGCTGTGCCGGCGGCGGTGTTCTCGGCGTAGAGCTGCAGATTCACATAGGAGAGGTATTCGTCAACCGTCGTATAATCCGAAATGGTGGAAACGAAATAATCGTTGAATTCGGGAAGCTCGTAGGTGCTTATGCTGTTGAGAGTGACGGTGAAGGTGGCGGGCTGATCCTGAAGCTCGGTGTTGTTGGGATAATAGCTCGGGAAGGTGAGATGGATGTCCTTTGTCTCGCCTATTGCCATGCCGACGACTCCCTCCTCGAAGCCGGGAATGAACGCGCCGCTTCCGAGCTCAAGACTCGGATTGTTGCCGGTCATGCCGTCGGGAGTAGCCATGTTGTCGCACTTGCCCACAAAGTCGATATTAACCACGTCGCCGTTTTCAGCCGCGCGGTCGGTGACGCTGATGAGCTTCATGTTTTCGGAAAGCAGATTGGCGATGTAATAGTTTACGTCCTCGTCGGTGGGAGCCGGGTCGTAGCGTGTGATGCTTATACCCTTGTAGTCGCAGACCTTTATGTAGTCGTCAAGGTTTACGCCCTCGTAGGTATTGAACAGCTTTTCTCCGTCAGCCGACAAGCCGCTGTTTCCCGCATCCTTCGAGCAGGACGCGAACAGGGCGAGGATAAGCGCAAGCGCCGTGATGATTGTGATGATCCTTGTTTTTCTGTTTGACATATAATCGACCTCGCTGAAATATTTGTATACAATTCCCGAAAATTATAATACAATATTGTTTTTTTTGCAACGTTAATTTGTAAACTATCAAAAAACGGTTCATCCTAATTTTTGGTGTTTGTTGAAATAGTGTGTGGAGCATTTATTCCACGATCCACTTGACAATGAGCCTCTGACGATGTGATATTCGGCAGGATGCGGCGGGAAGCACGCTTCGCGCTCTTCCTGCCGGCGCACTAGCCTATCACATCGTCTCCTCATTGCCAAGTGGCTTTCGCGGCATAAACGCCCACACACCAAAAATTATGAAGAGCCCAAAAAACGGGAAGGCGGCAAACCTTCCCGTTATATGGTTTTTACGGAATTATTTCATGATAAAGAAAGCGGAATAGCATTCGACCGTGAAGCTCTCTCCTTCGTAAATGTCGCCGCTGTCGGGGTCGAGGATCGTGTATCTGCCGCCCAGCTCGATGCTCTGCGCTTCATTCGAGGCGTTGACTATGAACCAGATATCCTTTCCGTCATAGATCTGTCTGTTTATCCAGAGGCTGCCTTCCTTCATGCCGCTGAGACTGGGCTCGCAGGGAGCCGCTGCCTTTGCCGCCGCGATCGGATCGGCGCATACCTCGTAGCCTTCGGGCGCGGCCACGGCGAAAATGAGTGTGCCGCCCTGCTTCTGCCAGTCGAGGAGCTTTGTCTTCGCGGCGGGCTTGAGGTAAAGGGCGTTGGGGAATACGAGAGTGTTTATCGTCAGACCGTTGAGGGTGAGGGTATCGTCCTTTATTTCGGCGGCCTCTATCCACTCGCTGTCAACTATGGTGCTGTCAAGCTCCGCGCGGCGAAGCGCGAGAGTGAGCTCGTCTATCGCTCTGAGACAGTTCTGAGCTTCCTTTCCGCTGTAAGCTCCCGTGTTGACTCCGATGTGAGAGGGACGGAAGGAGCCCTGAACGGTCTCTATCGGATAGTACATTCCTATCCTGCCGTTCCACTTTGAATTGCAGAGGATCGCCGAAAGTCTCGCGGCGTGGTCTGCGTATTCGATATATCTGCCCTTGAGACGGTCGGCGGAGAGATATGAATTGATGTGGTTGATGCCGGCGAAGAATATCTTGTCAAGGGTTCCGCGCTCCTGCTCAAATGAGTAGTCCTGAGCTCCGTGCTGTATCGGGCAGACCTCCACCATGACGCTTTCGGTCTTGCCGGTCATTCTTGCCGCGCTTCCCACATACTGCGAAGCCATGTAGTAGGGGAAGCCCTGACCCTCGTAGTCAACGGGGTCGCCGGTGAGGATATCGACGCCGGGACGGCCGAGAGCCTTGAGACAGGTGACGAGATTTCCGTAAAGCGGAACATGCTCGTCGATACATTCCTCAAGCAGACAGTGACCGGAGAAGGGAAGACCGTGATCGCAGCACCAGTCTGCGAGCTGAACGAAATAAGCCTCGCGCACCATGTCGCCCACTGTCTCCCAGTAGCGTATCTTGTTTTCGCAGATACCCTCGTCCTCGGAGAATACGCAGGGAAGGGTGGGATAAACCTCTGTTCCGAACTTTGCCTTATATACCGCGGGAAGGTCGTAGTCCCATGCGACAAGGGCGTATTTCATGTGCTGAGGGCAGTTCACATATCCGCTCATGAGGCTGGGCTCGTCGGTGAAGACAGCCTCGAATTTATCGAAGTTTTTCAGCTTGGAATAATACGCCTCGTAGGTGTTGTCGATGAAGGCGCGTACTGCCGCGCGGTTCATGAGGTTGGGATAACGGCGGGGACCCCAGCCGCATCTCTCGGCATGGCTGCCCTCAAAGGCGATCTTTACCGCGTAGACGAAATCCGCGCCCTTTGCCTCTCTGTCGGTGAATTCAACGGGCGAGCCGTCCTTTCGGCAGGCGTAGATTATCTTTTCAAGGTCATTGTCAAGGACATAATCCTTTCCGTCGGTAACTATCTGCGCCAGACCTCTCGCCTCGTATTCGGGATGACCCTCAAGGGTGAGTCCGTCGGCGCTCGCGCTCGGATAGCCCTTTTCGTCGTAGAGCCATACGCCGAAGTTCTTTTCCTTTGCCAGAGCTATTCTGCCGTCGAGATTTTCAAAATCCGCGTCATTGCAGAGATAGCGTATATCGCTGTCCTTGCCGTGCCATTCGCAGTTCATGACCACGCCGCCGAAGCCCTCTTTTGCGAGATATTCGACAGCCTCGGGGAATTTTGCCGACGAGTGCTGGATCATATAGGGTCTGTAAATGTTTTCGGGTACTCTGAAGCCTTTGATTTCCATAACCTTAACTCCCGTATAATATAAAAATATAATTCATTGCTTTGCCGCATCGCTTTAAGCGTACAAGGGCATTATATTATATGTAAAACGGTTTGTCAATAGAAGGGAGCAGAATTTGTCAGCTTCTCTCGCTTAAAAAGAGCGAAACACGGTTGTTCAGTATCTCTGCCGTGCGCATGGCGGTCTGTTCGCCGTCTGTAAACGCCGATATTTCCTCGTTGATTATACCGATAAGCTCGTCGTTAATTATTCCGCCGTTTTTTACGGATTTAAGGTTATACAGCCACTGCTGTGTATATATTATATCGCTTTCGGTAAATCTGTCCTTTCGCGGCATATCGGCATTATTGAATGTGCTCTGAAATTTATCGCTGTTCGGCAGATAAGCGAAATCGATATGCCCGTCGCTGTTTATGCCGACGGCATAATATTTGCAGTCATTTAACGCAATGTCGAGCGCATTGCAGGTGGTCGGTATTTCGGTAAGCTCGCTGTCCGAAATATACTGATATTCCGGTGAGAAAAAATACTCTATGAAGCTCCACGCGCCTTCGGGATTTGAGGAATTTTTCGTTATTGCAAGCTGAAACTGCGGTATAATATAGCTTCCGTTTCCGTTTTCATCGGGATAACCCACGCATAAGGCTGTGTCATCTCCCGAACACATATACGCGGATATATATGCAAGCTGGTAGAGATGACTTATTGTTGTCTGGTGATAGAGAGCTATACTGTTGTTTCTGTATTCATCCGGAGAGCCCGTATATTTCCCGTCGCGTGGTTTCTCAGTTTCTTTTATATAGTCGAGAAAACGGTAGAAGGTCTCGGTATCGAATTCGCACTCTGCATTATCGCTGTCAACAAAAGAGCTCAAAGCATAATTTATTATTTCCTGTGATATTACGGTTGAGCCGTCTTTGAGCAGAACCGTGCCTTCACCGAGAAGAGCAGCAAAATCAAGAAATTCATCGGTTGTCCAGCCTCTGCCTTCAATAATTGACGGCGTGATATAATTATACCTGCCAAGCAGCGATTCCTTTACAATGAGCGTGTCAACCGAAAAATGTGAAACAAGCGAAGTCAGTTTTCCGTCATATTCAAAAGGAGAAAGAACCGCATCGATAAGCTTGCTTCCCGAAATTTTGCTGCCGCTGAGATAATCATACAGATCGACCAGCGCGTTCTTTTCGGATAAGCTGTATATGAACTGTGCGTCATGACAGGAAATAATCAAGTCGGGACTGTATCCGACAGCCATATCATATTCAAGCTGTTCGCTTCCGTCATAAAAAATCGGGTCAATACGGTAATCCTCGTTTTTTCTGTTGAAGTCTGCTATCGCAAGCTCAAGAAGCTGACTTTTTTCGGTATAAGCTGCGGAAATTACAGCTCTGTTGTCTTCACCCACATACTTCTCCGAATCTATTTGAAGCATCATGCAGCATCTTTCATAGGTGATGATGTTTGTACCTGTCAGAAACAGCGAATAGGGTGAGGATATATATTTAATACCGAACACATAGCTGTCAAGCCCGGCTTTTCCCGAATCAAAAAGAGCGAAAGGCTCGCTTCCGTCAAGAAATCCCGCCATATAAACAGTACCGTCGGAATATATATAATCATACTCGCCGCAAAGACAAACGCAGGCTTTACCGGGGATTGAGGCACAAAGTGCGTTTTCGCACAGTGAGTCGTTTACCGAGAAGAAGAAAAGCATATCGGCATATTCAGTCTCCGATATTTCGGTATACTGAATGTAAGCATAATCGCCGACTATGCCGATATTTCCGATATTTATCGCCGCTCCGACACTCTGTGCTTCAAGGGGAATTATACTGTCGCTCTTTACCTCTCCGTCGGTATCGAGAATTTCATAATGAAAGGTCGTACCGGAGTTTTCTGTCATCGAATATATGCAGTATATTTTCTGACCGTCAAGCTTTACCGCGCGATACACCCTTTCTCCGTCTTCTATGTCAAATTCGTTCTTTACATTTCCCGACGAAAAGCAGTGCATAAAATGCATTCCCGCATATTCTTCATCTTTCTGCATAGAAAATACAGCCAAAAGTTTGCTCCCGTCCGTGGAGCACAGCGAGCTTTCAGCCGAATATGAAATGCCGTCTGTTTCCTTACAGCTTATGTCTACATAGTCGTCAATGCTGCCGTTATTATCTGCGCTTAATGCGTAAATGTGCGAGCGGTTCTGCGCATTTCCGAGAAATAACGTATATCCGATACCGCATTTACAGGGATTTACCGACCATCCGGGTGTTGATGTAAGCTCAATCGGCAGTTTGATACTTATAAAGTCCGCCTTGTGAGGAGTCTGCCTGTTTTCGAATTTGTGCGGAGCAAGCTCTTCGGCGTAAAGTTCATCGGTGTTCTTAGCCCTGCATGAGCATAGGAGCACGAACATTCCAGCCAAAACAAGAAGCAGGGCGATAATCCTTTGTTTCATAAATGTGCCTTTCAAGATTAGTTCCGGCAACCTAATTTTCTGAGGTTACCGGAACTTATTACTTATTTATTCAACTTATTCGTACCATTCCCATGTTACACCAGACCATGTATTACCGTTCATGGTGACAACAGAATGATGAGCACAAATATCTACCATTCCATATTGGTAATTACCAGATACATTAGCACGTGTCCCATACATTGAACTTGTGCCATTAAGGACTGTGTGCATAGTATTATATTCCGAATCCGGGCCGCCATAATATGTCACAGTTGCTGTTACATATTCATAATACTGAAAATCATTGCAAGTTGACGGAACAGTCACAGACGTAGATGCAGAACAAGTATACTGATAGCACGAACAACAACCGTAACAGTATACTCCGGAAGAAGTATATCCGCTTACAGTATCTATGGCGTTAATCGGAAAACAAATCAATGACATAATCAGTGAAATTGTCATTAACATTGAAATCAGTTTGTTTTTCATTTGATACTCCGTTCAAGTATAAATAAATCATTAAAAAGCCGAAATAAGGATTGGGTTATCAATGTACACAAAAACAAAAAGCGCACAGAACGGAAGCAGAACAAGCTGCGAAATATACCCGATCGTGCGCCTACCTGTTAAGTTTTATATGATACGGCAGGTCACACTCGCCGGGTCGGAAGTATTCAAAGGTCTTCCTGTATACCATATCTGTCTCACACCTCTCATAATGGCTTAACCTGAAATTGTTGTGTGCGCGACTTTGTTACAAATTAAGTGTAACATAAAACCGACGGTTTGTCAAGAAAAAATGCAATAACGCTGCAATACTATCAAAAAAGGCTGCTTTAAGATTATAGAGCCACTGTCCCGCGTGTATGGATAATCTTTGCTGATCATCTCTTTATGGAAGATGAATTTTTATATGTCACTTGAAATCATACCGATTTAAGTGAGCAGTTTTTTATTACTTTTTTTGATAGCAAGCATTATCCTGCACAAACACCATCCAACAATCAGACCGAATACACTCAATATGACGTCGTCTATGTCGCACACCGTGTTCGGACATACAATCTGAATAACCTCGGTTATTACCGAAAACGCGATTCCCGAAAGGAACAGCCGCCACTCGGGTGTTTTTCTGTGAGATATTACCGCAAGCGGCATAAACGGAACAAAGGCCAGAATATTTCCGAAGAAATTATAATATGCATAAAATATATTTCGCGGAGATGAAGAAGAAAGCAGAGAGTCGACACTGTAAAGAAAATCAAAGGGCTTCATATTTATTGAACCTGCTCCGAAGTTCCCGAAAAGCACCGGTTCACAGTATAACAAAAGAAGCAGAATGAAATATGACGCCCAGAAGACCATTCCGAAGCCCGAAACGAAATGCTTCGTTCCGCTTCGCCGCATTATGCAGTATAAACCGTACAGCAGAAGCGCGGAAATACAGATAAGCAATGCGGGTACATATAAAAGTTCCTTTCCGCTTCTGAATGCCCACGATATATGCTCGTAGGCTTCATCGGAAAACATATATCCGAAAAACGAAGCCGCCGCATCCCGCGGCATGAATATAATAAAGACGATGATGAAAACAGCGAGAAGAATCGGCACAGAACTGTGATAGATTATGTCTTTTATGAATTTCTTTCCGTATACCGCATTGAGCTGCTCTGCCGTCTGAGCGGGACTGCCCATCTGCATTACCGCTTCCCTTACCGCTTCGTCTGCGTCCGTTCCCTTTGAAATGAGACTGTCAGCCACATCCTGTATGTGGTTTTTAAGCTCTTTTTCGGTTTCGCTGTGATATTTTTTGTGCTTTATACGGTCTCTTACATCAGAGAGGTATTTTTCTATGATTTCATTCATTGACTATGCCTCCGTTTTTGCCGTGTTTCCCGATGATATCGTGCTGTTTACCGCGCTGCTGTATATTTCCCACTCTCTGCGCTTGGAAGCAAGATATGTTTTGCCGCTGTCGGTTATGTGATAATAGCGCCTTGTCTTGCCTGCGCTCTGCTGAGCTTCATAGGACTCGACATATTTTTTCTCTTCGAGGGCGTGAAGGACGGGATAGAGCGTTCCCGCCTTATATTCGAATACGTTGTCCGAACGCAGAGCAAGCTCGGATATCATCTGATAACCGTACATATCTGTCTTTTCGATAAGCGAAAGCACCAGCAGAGCGCTCGTCCCCGCGATAAGTGTCTTGTCTATGCTGTTCATGATACTGTCCTCCTTATATATAGATTGGCGATATATTGTACATCTACATAATATCATATATATACCGTTTTGTCAAGTGCAAAATGAAAAAAAGTTCATGCATTTCCGGATTTGCCTGCCTATGGTTAATAATTATTTCATTATAATTTAATATCAGAATAATTATTGTGAGTATAATATATATACGATTATGAATTCACACTTACGAAAGGAAATAACAGAAATGGCTGAAAATAAATCTGCCGAGGGCTGCACTCACGACTGCTCCACCTGTTCGGCAAAGTGCTCATCCCGTCAGCCCGAAAGCATGATCGAGCAGCTCAACGAGCTCAGCTCGGTAAAGCATGTGATCGGAGTTGTCAGCGGCAAGGGCGGCGTAGGAAAATCTCTCGTTACCTCGATGCTCTCCGTCCTCTTTAAGAGAGCTGATCTCAATACCGCAATTCTCGACGCGGATATAACCGGTCCCTCCATCCCGAAGATATTCGGAGTTAAGGGAGACGTTACCGGAGACGGCAAATATATGTTCCCGCTTCGCTCAAAGACCGGTATCGAGATGATGTCGGTTAACCTTCTCCTCGAGGAGGAGACCAAGCCTGTCGTATGGCGCGGTCCCGTTATCGCGGGCGCGGTGAAGCAGTTCTGGACAGACGTTATCTGGAAGGATATCGACTATATGTTCGTGGATTGCCCTCCCGGAACAGGCGACGTTCCGCTGACCGTGTTCCAGTCCCTGCCCCTTGACGGCATCATCATTGTTACCACTCCTCAGGATCTGGTTTCCATGATAGTCAAGAAGGCGTACAACATGGCGAACCTCATGAACATTCCGGTGCTCGGAATCGTTGAGAACATGAGCGGAGTTGTCTGCCCCGACTGCGGAAAGATGATAAACGTGTTCGGCGAGAGCAAGCTGGACGACGTTGCCGCGGAGATGGGACTCAAGATCCTCGGACGCATACCCCTTGACGTTAAGCTTTCGGCTGCTTGCGACGCGGGTACTCTTGAGCTTATGGAGAACGATTACCTTGACGGCGCTCTCGAATACATCGAGGCTCGGTGCGAGGCAGACAAAAAGGCAAAATAATAACTCAAACAGACCGTACAGCCTTTCTGTGCGGTCTTTTGAATATGATGAGGTACCGAAAATGAAAAACATTCAGCTCATCCCCGATATGAATTTCAGACGTGGAATAACCATACTCAGTCAGAAGGACCACAAAAACGGCGACAGGGTCACTCCTCTCGGAAATCATTCTTTTTATAATGATGAAAATGCCGAAGGCCCGAAGTGGAAGCTCGCCCAGTGGGACAGCGGCCCCTGCCTGTATGAGAATATGATACCATCTTCGGACGGCGCCGTGACCGACGGAAAATACAGAGCCTTCAATTACATACCTAAGGAAAATATGCTCGACTTTCACCTCGACACCTCGCTTTATTATCGGGGAAGGCCGGTCATACAGGGAGACTACTGGCCCCATCTGCTCATAGAGCAGGGAAGCTTCGGTTACCGCGCCATGCCCGACGAAAAGAAAGAATACTATAAATGCGGCGCGGAAAAGATAATATGCTCCTTTGACATAAGGCTCACGGGATACAGCCATACTCCGGTCGAAAACGATTTCGTCCGGGCGGCGCAGTTTCTCATGTACTTCTATGTGACAGGCATAGACACAAGGGATTTCTGCTGGTTCGGACTTCAGCTCTTCGACAGCCGCTGGGCAAAGAGTCCAAATTATGTGGGCTATGACGGCGGCAAGGCGGACGCTTCGGGAGCGATGATCTACTCCATCGGCATGGAGCACGTTTACGGCGGTACGGACGGACTGTGGAAGGACGGCTCGCCGAACCCGTCTCCCGACGGTCAATGGATCCATGTAGAGACAGACATAAAACCCTACCTTGAGGATATGCTCATGCTCGGGAAAAAGGACGGATATTTCAAGGCCGATTCGCTTGACGGGCTCTGCATAGACGGCATGAATCTCGGCTGGGAGACCATAGCAAGCTTCGACCATTCCATGCAGATGAAGAACCTAGCCCTCACCTCATACATTAACTGAATACAGTCCGAAACAGAAAACATCCGCAGGCGGTAAAATATCGTCTGCGGATGCCTTTGATTATGCGGTTTTAATACTCAGTCCGTAAGCGCGAGGATCTGATCTGCGTAATCTATAAGCTCCTTGGTAGCCTTCTTCTCGTAGCCCTCGTAGAAGGAAGCGAAGCCCTTGGAGGTCTTTATGTATTCAAGCAGACCGTAGCCGTAGCCGTCAAAGCCGGAGAAAGCTACGCCGAAGTCGTTGTGACCGCTGTCGAGGATGATCTTTATGCACTCTGCGGCTTCATCGTCACGGGTGCCCTTGACTGTGATCGTCTGCTCAACGTAAGCGGGATATACAAGCTCGCGTCCGTAGTACGCGAGAGCTTCCATAACCATACCTGTGCGCTCGGGGTCAGATGCCGTTACGGGGATGGATACTATCGCGCCGTCGAGGACTGTCTGATAGCCTTCCTGATATTCGTCATACTTCGGGATAGGAAGAATACCGTAGTCGCCTTCCATTTCACGGAGATATACGGCGTCCTTGAGGCAGTCATAGAAGAATACGGAGTTGCCGTTTGCGAAGAGATCGGAGTCGGACCAGCCCATGGGAGCGTATACGCCGCGGCTTTCCTTGAAGTATGTGCGGAGAGTGTCGAACATCTGCTGTGTGCGCTCTGAGTAGAATGCTACCTCGGGGTAGTTCTCTTCGTTCTTTTCGGTGATGCGGATCCAGTTGTTGGAGATGTTGTATACCGACTGGAGAGGAGAATATTCGCCGTAGATATCGGTCTCGTCCTGCTTGTCGTTTCCGTCAACGTCAACGAAGAAATCCTTCGTCATGGAGATGAGCTTGTCAAGAGTCCATTCGTCCTTTGCGAATACGTCGTAGGGATTTTCAAACTTGTAGTCGTTGATGTAAGCCTTGTTGAAGAAGTAGCACTGGTAGCGGCCGTAGTTGGACATACTGATGTCGCCGTAAAGGAGATACATCTTGTCGCCTACGGAGAGCGCGTCGTTTGCTTCCTTGTTCCACCAGGGCTGGTTGAGGTGGATCGTGCCGACCTTGTTTACGTTGAAGAAGTTGCCTTCAGCGGAAAGCGCGGTCATGTTGTAGGAGTTGCCCGTGAACATGTCGTACGCTTCGTCGCGCGCGAGCACGCTGGTGCGGACCGCGGTACGGAATAGGTCGTTGTCCCATACGTTGATCTCTGCCGTGACCTTTATGTTGAGCATATCCGAAACGTAGGAGTTGCGGTTGTAAACGGCGTCGTTTACGAGCTCGCCGGTAATTCCCTCGGAATAATGCTCGATTTTGTACGCGCTGTTGTCAAGAGAGTAAATCATGAAGGTGTGACCGTCATAGTTTACGTCTGCAGGAGCGCCGATGATCTCACGGGGAGAAAGAGTCTCTTCGGGTTCGGTATCCGAATCCTGAGCAACGGTGATATCGGCTTCACCGTCGTCGGTCTTCTGTTCCGCGCAGGCTGCGGCGCTTACGAGCATCGCGGCAAGCAGCAGAAGCGAAATGAGTTTTTTCATTGCTTTCCTCCAAAAAAATGTTGATACTGAAATAATATCATGTGAATTATCGCTGCCGATTTTCACATCGTGGATTATATCACTTTTCTTTGCATAATTCAATAGTAATTTATAAAAAAATCAACAATACTGTAAAAAATATCAACCGTCATGACGGCGGAATATTCAAAAAATAATACATTTTTATTCATTGCATATTAAGAGAAATCCGATATAATAAAGTATGTATGCTATATGTGTCGGAAGGAGGCGCGGCGTGGCACTCAGAACTTTCATGCGCTACGAGAGCAAGTATCTGATGACGACGGAGCAGCAGAGAGCTGTGCTCGGCGAGCTGAAAAAGTACATGACCCCCGACCCATACTGTACGGATGGAAGGCTGTACTCCATATACAACATATATTTCGACGACGAGAACGACAGTATCATACGGCGTTCCCTGTCAAAGCCCTATTTCAAGGAAAAGCTGCGTCTTCGCTCGTATGTGCGCATACCCTCGGACAGCGACCGTATTTTTATCGAGCTTAAACGGAAGACGGGTGGGATCGTTACCAAGCGGAGAGCGTCGCTGAGCTACGCTCAGACCAGAAGCTTCGTAGAGGATGGGACAATTCCCGACGATCTGAAATACATCGACCGCCAGGTGCTTGACGAGATATGCTATTTCAAACAGATAAATCCCGTCATGCCCAAGGTGTATATCCGCTATGACCGCTACGCTTTTTTCGGCAATGACGATCCGGAGTTCCGCATAACCTTCGATTCGGAGATAAGGACGAGGCGCGACAGTCTTTCCTTTGCCGCGGGGGACTACGGAACAGAGCTGCTCGAAGAAAATCAGCGGCTCATGGAGGTCAAGGTCAACGGCGCGATGCCGCTGTGGCTTACCGGCGTAATGACCGCCAACGGCATAAACAGCGTAAGCTTCTCGAAATACGGCAGAGAATACGAGACGTCGGTTTCGGCGCAGACAATTATTTAAGAGGTTTTATAAAAAATGCTTGATACGATATTTTCATCGGCTTTGGGTGATACCCTTTCTCCGGGAAACGTGATCGCGGTGGCGGCAGCCGCCCTTGTTCTGGGAGTCGCTCTCGCCTTCGTATATCTGAAAACTCACCGCGAGGACGGCTGGCAGCAGTCCTTCGTCATCACAAGTCGGATCGTAGCCATGTCGTTCTGTGA
>JAZQNC010000347.1:0-5525 GCA_045627165.1 Eubacteriales bacterium | reverse complement strand
GCGCAAACGCTCTCGGAAAAAGCGAGAAATCCATTGCGAACGCGCTCTGCCGCGTGCGGAGCAAAATAAAAAAGCTGATATAGTCCTGCCGACAGGCGCGGCTGTTATCATATATGTCTGCGTAGCTTAAAAAAAGCACATTGTCATTTGACCGTGACGGTGAAGATGGCGGTGAAAGTCCTCCCGCGGACAAGATTATATTTTTTATCGTTACAAAGCGAGGTATTTGGTCATGTTTGAAGACAAGGTTTTAAAGTGCAAGGACTGCGGCGAAGAGTTCGTATTCACAGCAGGTGAGCAGGAATTCTACGCTGAAAAGGGTTTCCAGAATGAGCCCCAGAGATGCAAGAAGTGCCGTGATGCTCGTAAGAACGGCGGTAAGCCCGCTCGTGAGCTCTTCACAACTGTTTGCGCTAACTGCGGCAAGGAAGCTAAGGTTCCCTTCCAGCCCTCCAACGATCGTCCTGTATACTGCAGCGAGTGCTACGCTGCTATGAAGCAGAACTGAGCGCACATAATTGAACAGAAAAGCACAGTCGTAACAGACTGTGTTTTTTTGCGGGAAAAAACGCAGGGCGAAATTTCATGAATAATTGTATATTTTTTTCGGTTATTGTTTACAATCGCGCGGTTTTGGGATATAATATACAGTGAATATACTGTATGCGAGGATTGGAAATGCTCGATTTACTTGATATGCATAAATACTTCATCTCACAGCACCTCAAAGAGGGAGACACGGTGGTTGACTATACGATGGGCAACGGACACGACACCCTGTATCTTTCCAAGGCTGTGGGTGAAAAGGGAAAGGTCTACGCCTTCGATGTTCAGCAGGCGGCTCTCGACAGCACGGCGAAGCTGCTCGCGGAGGAAAACGCTCCCGAAAACTATACACTGATACTCGATTCCCACGCAAACGTGCTGAATTATGTCAGCGAGCCGGTAAAGGTGGGCGTGTTCAATCTGGGCTGGCTTCCCGGCTCCGACAAGACGATAACCACCCGCCGTGAATCCACAATGGCGGCGGTACAGGCCGCGATCTCGCTTATAGACCATGACGGACTCCTGCTCATCGCGGTATACCCCGGACACGAGGAGGGCAGACTTGAAGGCGAAATGCTCAGCGAATATTTTGCCGGCATTAGCCGCTATCAGCTCTGCATAGCACGTCTGCAGATAATAAACTCACCCACATCCCCATTCTTTTTTGTGATCGAAAGGAAATGAATATATGATAAAGCTGGCGATAGCAGGCTACGGAAACCTCGGCAGAGGGGTCGAAGCGGCTGTAAGGAAGAATCCCGACATAGAGCTCTGCGCGGTGCTGACAAGACGCGATCCCTCGACGGTAAAGACCGCGGGTACTCCCGTGATTTCCGAAAAGGACGCGGAAAGCCTTGTCGGTAAAATAGACGTTCTGATCATCTGCGGCGGCTCGGCTACCGATCTGCCGGTGATGACTCCGAAATACGCGGAAATGTTCAACGTCATCGACAGCTTTGACACCCACGCGAAAATACCGGAGCATTTTGAGGCGGTGAACGCGGCCGCGCTGAAAAACGGTCATACCGCCATTATCTCGGTGGGCTGGGACCCCGGTCTGTTCTCGGTCAGCCGTATCTACGGAGACGCGGTGCTTCCCGACGGCGAAAGCTATACCTTCTGGGGACCGGGAGTGAGCCAGGGACATTCCGACGCAGTGCGCAGAATAGAGGGAGTAAAGAGAGCCGTACAGTACACCATTCCCGTTGATGAGGCAATGGAAAGAGCGAGAAGCGGCGAGCGTCCCACTCTCGGCGTAAGGGAAAAGCATACGCGCCTGTGCTATGTCGTCGCCGAGGAGGGCGCGGACAGAGCTGAGATCGAGAGAAAGATCGTCACCATGCCCAACTATTTCGACGAATACGATACCACGGTGAAGTTCATAGACGAGGATGAATTTGTCCGCGACCACGGCGGAATGCCTCACGGAGGCTTTGTTATCCGCAGCGGCGAGACCTCGGAGGGCAAAAAACAGGTGATAGAGTACGGCCTGAAGCTGGATTCCAATCCCGAATTTACCGGCTCGGTGCTTGTCGCCTACGCGAGAGCCGCGGCGCGCCTTGCCGAAAAGGGAGATTTCGGCTGCAAGACAGTATTCGATATCGCTCCCGCACTGCTTTCACCGAAGAGCGGCGAAGAGCTGAGACACATGATGCTTTAAGACAGCACAGAGTCCGATTTATTTACAGTACATGACCGTATAACGAAAGGAACCTACAAAATGTCGATTGCCGTATCAATGATAAAGGCCGGAAATAAGCTGTTCAAGCCGGTGGTTCATCCCTTCAACCTTGCCAACAGCGGAACGATGAGCTATGCCGAATGGCAGTACGAAAAGGGCGCGGACACCATCAAATGCTACAGCGAGAAATACAAGCCCTATATGATGTTCGAGGGAAAAGAAGTCCTCGACATAGGCTGCGGCGCGGCAGGAAAAACTCTCTACTACCTCAAACAGGGAGCGGAAAGGGTGGTCGGCGTTGACATTGTGGAGTCCTATGAAAAGGAAGCCCTCATGCTGGCGAAGAAGCTGGGCTGCACTCAGAATTTCAACTTCGTCTGCGCTTCCGCCGACAATCTGCCCTATCCCGACAACAGCTTCGATACCATTATCATGAGCGACGCAATGGAACACGTGGCAAACCCCGAAAAGGTGCTTGACGAGCTGCTGCGCATAATCCGTCCGGACGGCCATGTATATATAAATTTCCCGCCCTACGGTCATCCCTACGGCGCGCATATGTCGGATGCGATCAATACACCCTGGATCCAGTACCTCTATTCCGAGAAGTCCTGCATCGAGGCATACAAGGAGCTGGTGGCCGACGAACCCGACGCGAAGGAAAGAATAAACCTCCGCATATCCAGCGACGTAACCGGTAAGGAACATATCGGCTATATCAACCACATGACGGTTGCCCGCTTCAATAAGATTCTGAAGGAGCGCGACCTCAGGCCCCAGTATTATCTCGAAATACCGCTGCGCGACTGGATGAAGCCGCTTACAAAGATACCCCATATCAAGGAAGCCTTCGTGCGCATGGTGGTCTGCGTGCTCACCAAACCCGCGCCCAAGGAAGACGAGAAGAAGCAGGCATAACGGCATAATGGAAAGATCTCCCGAATGGCTTGAACGCGAAAGCTCGCTTATCGGCGATGAAGCGGTAGACAGGCTGAAAGGATCGTCGGTGCTGCTTGCGGGAGTGGGAGGCGTGGGAAGCTTCTGCGCCGAGGCTCTGGTACGCGCAGGCATCGGAAAGATTATCATGATCGACAACGATACCGTCAGCGTCAGCAACATCAACCGTCAGCTCATCGCGCTGTGTTCGACGGTGGGTATGCCGAAGGTCGAGGCAGCCGCGTCCCGTCTGCGTGACATAAATCCCGAATGTGAGATAATCCCGAAGCAGGTCTTTATCACGCCCGAAAACGCCGATGTGATCGTCGGTGAAGAAATGCCCGATTTCATCTGCGACTGCATAGACAACGTAAGCGCGAAGATCGCCCTTGCCGAAAGCGCGAAGGGGCGTAATATCCCCATAATAATGAGCATGGGCACCGGAAACAAGCTGGACCCCCTTCATTTCCGTATCACCGATATATCAAAGACAAGTACCTGTCCGCTGGCGAGAGTCATGAGATATGAGCTGGCTCAGCGAGGAATAAAAAACGTCCCGGTGCTGTGGAGCGATGAGGCTCCCGTCCATACCGGAAACCGCGTTCCCTCGTCGATCTCCTTCGTACCCTCCGCCGCGGGACTGATAATCGCGGGCTATGTGGTGCGTGAGATCGCGGGAAAATAGAGAAGGGCGGATATCCCGCTTTGTCATTCCGGCGCGCTCACGGCAGCATGAATGCGAATGTGAATAAAATAACGCTTACCCGATCGGAAAACGTTCGGATAAGCGTTTTTGTTTTGAAGATGTTATTTCTTTTCGTAGAAGGTCTTTCCGCCGATGACCGTGCGGAGGACGTTGATGTCGTCGTCGAAGAGAACGAAGTCCGCGTCATAGCCGGGCTTGATCAGACCCTTGCCGGTCAGACCCTGTATTGCCGCGGGAGTGGAGGTCATCATGGTGACAGCGTCGGGAAGCGATACTCCGGCGTTGTTTATCATGGTGCGCACCAGACGGTCGGCGGTGGCGACGCTTCCGGCGAAGGCGGAACGGTCGGGGAGCTTTGCCACGCTGTCCTCGATAACGCAGGGACTTCCGTTTTTCAGACTGCCGATGATCGAAGGACCGTCGGGCATTCCCGCGCCTCTCATGGAATCGGTGACGAGAGCAATGCGGGAGGGACCCTTTATCCTGTATATGAGCCTGAGCAGCTCGGGAGGAAGATGACAGCCGTCGGCGATGATCTCTACGGTGATATCGTCACGGAGAAAGGCGGTCTCGATTATGCCTCCGCTCCGCCAGCCGTTTTTGCGGGTGACGGTGCTTGTGCAGGAATACAGGTGGGTGATGTGTGAATAGCCCGCGTCTATGGCTTCCAGCATCTCGGAATATGTGGCGTTGCTGTGGGCGACGGAGGCAAGGATACCCCGCCTTTTAAGCTCGCGTCCAAGCTCAAGCGCGCCGGGAAGCTCTGGAGCCGCACTCCAGCGCAGTATGTCGGGGCAGGCGTCCAGCACCGGGAGATATTCCTCCGGCGTCGGAGTACGCAGATGATTTTTGTCCTGCGCGCCGCCCTGAAGCGGCGAGAAGTAGGGACCCTCCATGTGCAGTCCGGCGAAAAATGGAGCATATTCGGTGGTCTTTATCTCTTTGAAGGTCCCGATTATGGCGAAGGTCTCCTCCTGCGTAGAGGCAACGGTGGTGGGAAGAAGGCAGGTTGTGCCGTGGGAGATATGGAGCTTCGCCGCGTTCATGAAGGCTTCCGCGGTGCAGTCGAGAAAATCGCTTCCGCCGCCGCCGTGGGAATGAAGGTCGATAAAGCCGGGAGCGAGATAGCGGAATTTTCCGTCTATTACCTCGTCGGCTTCCGCCGTGTAGTCGTCGTCAAGCGACACTATCTTTCCGTTGTCATAGTAAACGGTGAGACCGTCGGTGATCATGCCGCCGCTGGCTATGCGGGTGTTTATTATCTTTTTCATTGTCTTAAAGCACTTTCGCCGCGCTGTCGCTGTCGCAGTACATTACCGTATTGTCCAGACGGCGCATGATCGTCGCCGGAACCTTTTCGCTTATCTCGTCGTTGAGAGTATGGAAGACGGCGTTTGCCTTTGTGGAAAATGAGCAAACGGCACAGGCAAGGGTGCCCTCGTGGGCGAACAGGCTGGTGCTGGACAAGGATGAACTGTGTAAATAAGGAAAAGGAGTGAAAGCGGATATGAACATATTACAGGCCAAGACCGAGATCATCAACACGATACGTGCGTACCGGACGAAGGATGAGTTCGGCAATCCCGTGATCGTCAAGCAGCGCCAGCGCCCGATCTTCCTGTTGGGCGTGCCGGGCGTGGGAAAGACCGACATTGT
>JAZQNC010000346.1:0-4171 GCA_045627165.1 Eubacteriales bacterium | reverse complement strand
ATAAAGACAAACTGATCCTCTCCTCTGGTGAGAATTCCGGTAATGCGGTTTCTGGTGGTCTGGGGCTTGGAGGATACGATGGCGATCTTTTCGCCTACCATTGCGTTGATAAGCGTTGACTTGCCGACGTTCGGTCTGCCCACTATGGCGATGAATGCGCTTCTTGTCATTTTATATTTTACCCTTATCCTCTCTTGAGTCCCATGTGTGTGAGAACCGCTTCCTGACGCTCGAACATTGCGTCCTCTTCGTCCTTGGAACGTTCATGATCCCAGCCCAGCAGATGGAGCATTGAATGAACCACGAGAAAACATATCTCGCGTTCGATGCTGTGACCGTATTCGTTTGCCTGAGCTATGGCGTGATCTGTGGAGATCACGATATCTCCCAGCGCGTCATCCTCGTCGAGTGGGAATGAAAGCACGTCGGTTGAAGCGTCTTTGCTGCGGTATTTGAGATTGAGCTCGTGAATGTGCTCATCATCGGTAAAGGTAAGAGAAATTTCGGTTGCACCCTCAAAGCCTTCCATGTGAAGGGTCTCCTCGATGGCGCGTCTGATAAGCGCGCGGAGTGTGGGAGAAATTCTCATTGCGGTCTGTTCGTTTGTTATATATAAGGTGTTTTTTGTGCGGTAACGCATTGTGTTATCCTTTCGATATATCAGTGATTCGGTCAGAATTTCCTGTATGTGAATCTTCTCGGAGGATCGTCTTTGGACGGATTCTCCTTTTCGTATTTGTCGTAGGCGAGGATTATCTGCTGTACGAGACGGTGACGTACAACATCTCTTTCGGTGAAGCGGTGAATGGCGATTCCGTCTATATCGCGCAGTATCTTTACCGCCTCCGAAAGACCGCTCTTTTTGCCGAAGGGAAGGTCTGTCTGGGTCAGGTCTCCCGTCACTATCGCCTTGGAATTGAAGCCGAGACGTGTGAGAAACATCTTCATCTGTTCGGGAGTGGTATTCTGCGCTTCGTCGAGTATGATAAAGGAATCGTCGAGGGTGCGTCCTCTCATATAGGCGAGAGGCGCGATCTCTATTGTTCCCTTTTCCAGGTGTCTGTTGTAATTCTCCGCGCCCAGCATTTCGTACAGCGCGTCGTAGAGCGGACGGAGATAGGGATCTATCTTGGATTGAAGATCTCCCGGAAGATAACCGAGCCGCTCTCCGGCTTCAACGGCCGGACGGGTCAGTATGATACGGTTTACTTCCTTGTTGCGCAGAGCATTCACCGCCATTGCCACCGCGAGAAAGGTTTTTCCCGTACCGGCAGGTCCCACGCCCAGAATGACGGTGTTCTTCTTTATGGCTTCAACGTATTTCCGCTGACCGACGGTCTTTGCCTTGATTGGTCTGCCTGAGGTGGTAATGCATATACAGCCGTCGTCAAAGGCGTGAAGCTCATCGCTTCGTCCGTCCTTTACCATATCTATGCAGTAATCTATCTTCTGATCGTTGAGCTCTCCCAGCGTTGACATTCGTTGCATACATTCAAGTACCGCCGCGGCGGAATTCAGTGCTTCCTCGTCTTCTCCCGATATGACAATGGCGTTTCCCGCTGTCCTGTCGGTGTCGTGAGAGGAGATCTCCACGCCGAATGCCTTTTCCACTTTCGTTATATTGGCGTCGAAGCTTCCGAACATGATCGCCGTCTGGTCGAGGCTTTCCGTATATATTATTCTCTGTGACATTTTTTCTCCTGTAATGGGGATGTATCCGAAAAATTGCAACACTCCCCTAATATAAACATATTATAGCACAGATGCCATAAAAAGTAAACAGTTTATTATGCACAAAACGAAAAAACACAACGGGGCGCCATGTCCTGTATAAACAAAAAGAAGACCCTTCGGCCTTCTTTTCGTAAGGTATTATCCGGAAATATTATATACGCTTATTTGCTGTATGGCTCGGTGTTATATGTACACCCGCTGGAGAAGCTCTGAGCTCTGCTTTCATCGGTGATGGCGTACTTTTCGTCCTTGTCAACTACCCTGCCGTCAACAACATGCCAGCCGGCCCAGTTCAGGTCTGTGGCAGCCCAGGCGGCAATATCGTCTTCACCTACCACGGAGCTTATCCAGTAGTAGGAAGTCTCGACGCCGTTCACTTCGATGCAGAATGGACAGATATTAGCTTCGGGATATTTCTGCTCCCAATAGCTCTGATTTGTCATGTCTTCGCCTTCTACGGCACCATCTTCGACGGCATCGCCGTCATCGGTGTCAGCCTCATTATCCTTTTTGGAGCAGGAAGCAAGAACCAACAACATCGCGGCAGCAAGAAGAAGTGCTAAAATTTTTTTCATGACCGAACCTCCGTATCTGTTTCTGGTTTATTCCGGCGAAGCTCAGCCGAGCTTGCTTTCGTTTTCGGCGTAGGTATCAACTACCTTTGCGATAGCCTTTTCGGTCTTTTCCTTGATTGCGGCATAGGATGTGGTTATATCCTTTGTAGCGAGACCGCAGAGGTACTTCTGGCAGGTGCTGTAAAGCTGGTCGAAGCCGAGAGTGGAGCAGAGCTCGAAGGTGATGTTCTCAAAAATCTTGTCGATGATCTGAGCGGATTCCTCATCGCGCGCGCCCTTGTAGCAGACAACGTTTTCAAAGGCGGCTTCCTCGATGTAGTCGTATCCGTAAGCGGCCATGGCGTTGGTAAGGTCGCCGCTCATTTCAAGCTCTTCGCCTACGACAGTGATCGGGATAACGGGAGTCATGGCAACCCAGGGCTGGCTGAACTCTACGTATTCTTCCTGGTTCTCGTCATATTTCGGAGAAGGAAGGATTCCGTAGTCATAATCGAGAGAACGGTACTCGTCAAGCGCGAAGGAGCAGACGACAAAGAACAGAGTCTTGCCGTTGTTTATGCAGGCGTCCATGTCGATTCCCTTTGTTCCGGAGGAGAAGATACCCTCTTCTGTGAAGAACGCGGCAACCTTCTGCATGAACGAAACGAGCTTTTCGTCCTCGCAGCAGCAGCGGAGCTCGCCGTTCTGATTTTCAATGAAGTGGAAGCCGGCGCCGAGAACAGGCATCTCGAAGCAGTCGGACGCGATTCCTATCTGGTCGGTGCCGTCGCCCTTGACCTGACCGTCGCCGTTTTCGTCATTGACAGCGACTCTCGAAAGTTCGCAGAGCTTATCAAAGGTCCAACGGCCGTCGTTGACTACCTGATAGAGATTCTCGATTCCGAGGTTTGTCGCCATGTCGCGGTTGAACATGGTTATGTACGCGGAGCCGTAAAGACGTGGAGAGATCGCCGAAGCGGTGAAATATGTGCTGTTGCCGATCTTGCCAGCGGCGTTGAGCTCGGGCATCCAGTATTCCTCGCCGAGCTTGATCGTGCTTATCATGTTGAGCGGATAGGCGTTGCCCGACATGGACAGACCCTTTGCCACTACAGCCTGATCGTGAAGGATCATCTGATACACGTCGTCGGCTGCGGCGATATTCTTTGAGAGCATACCGACAACGTCGCTGGTGGTGTTGTCGCATTCGATCTTGAAATCGACGTTATACTTTTCCTTGATGAAAAGGTCGCGTGCAAACAGAGTGTCGTTTACTATCTCACCGGTCTGCTCTGCGGCGTAGTTGATGGTAAGGCTGTTTTCAATACCGGCGATCACGTTTGCGGTGTAAACATTAAATGACGCTCCGTCGTAGTTTGTGAACGTGAGTCCGTCGGAGACGCGGACGGGCTTTGCTTCCTCTGCTTCGGTGTTTTCGCCGTTTGCCGAGGAATCTGCTGCTGACGTTTCATTCGGAGTGTTTGTGTTCTCCGTACCCTCGGTACAGGAAACCACGAATGACGCGGACAGCAGTATTGCGAGAATGAGTGAAAGTGCTTTTTTCATTGCTGTTCCTTTCTGAGATGGTGATAATGATTTATTTGGGTTTATTTGCCTGCGATTCTGTATTTTTTGCCGAAGGTCGGGGTAACGCTGACCCTGCTGCCGTTTTCATCCCAGTCGATATCGACCGTGAAGCCTCCCTGGGCGCACAGACCCCTTACGCGCCCTTCCTTCCAGTCGTCAGGAAGAGCGGGAAGCGGAATGATAACCGTCGTTCCGTCGTCGTCGATGCAACTGCGCAGCAGCATACCGGCTATCGCCGCGGTGATCCCGAAGTTTCCGTCGATCTGCATGGGAGGATGAGCGTCGAACATATTCGG
>JAZQNC010000345.1:0-10718 GCA_045627165.1 Eubacteriales bacterium | reverse complement strand
GAAGAGGACCATGAACGGCAGATATCGAGGAATCTCTCCCTGCTGCGCAGAGAGCGCACCGGTCTTGTACAGAAAAGCGCGTATACTTCATCAATAAGCTCTTTCTCATCATCGCCCACTGTATGGAGTTCAAGATCACGGAAGGGAATATTTGCGAAGCAGTGTCTGATATTGGTGGAGTCTATCTCGCAGCCCCATCCTGCGCCTATTGCGTCATAGCCGAAATATCCGTAACGCTGACGCCTTCCACCGAGTACGGACAGATCCACGTCATCCTTTTTCATGTCGGAAATGGCGAGATTCATCGAATCCTTCATGTACCCCTTTGAACGGTGATACGGATGGACCGCGACGTTTCCTATTCCTCTAACCTTCAGAGTTCTTCCGCAGACGGTCAGCGCGTCGTCAAAGGCTCCTATCGCCGCTCTGAGCTTTCCGTCCTCGGTCACAATGTAATTGTTCTCACAGGGCTTGTATTCGGGCTTGTAGAGCTTCGGAAGCAGCTTTTTGAAATCCTCTTCGTTTCCGTTGAAGCTGAATACATAATTCATAAAATCCATCAGGTCGTCGTATATTTCTTCGCTGCCGCGGCCCTTGTAGATCACAGGTTCATTCTTGTTTTCCATAATACGCTCCATTCATTATAAGTATACACATAAACAACGGCACACCGAGAAAGCTGCCGTCGGGCCGGAAAGCCGTACCCATTATAATCCGTTTATCAGTTCCTTGAAATGTCTGCCTCTCGCCTCAAAATTCGGAAACGCGTCAAAGCTTGCGCAGGCAGGCGAGAGAATAACTATATCTCCCGGAACGGCTGAATCAGCCGCTTTTTTCACGGCTGCGTCAAAATCGCTTTCCTCGATTATTTCGGGAACCGCGCTGCCCTTCGCCCTGTAGTCGTCAAGCACCGCTTTTATCTTCGGGCCCGTGGCTCCGGTAAGCACCACTCGTTTTGCGCGGTCGGCAAGCAGAGGCGCGAGCGGCTCAAAGGGAATATGCTTGTCGTAGCCGCCGCAGATAACTATTACCTTTTCGGAAAAAGCGTTCAGCGCCGCGGAGGTTCGTGTGGGAGAGGAGTCGATTGAGCTGTTGTAATAGCGGACGCCGTCCTTTACACGCACAAGCTCACAGCGGTGTTCCACGCCCTTAAAGTTTTCTGCAATATTTCTCACCGTCTCCGGTCTGACAAGTCCATGAGTCAGCGCTATCGCCGTCATATAGTTATCGACATTGTGTACTCCCGGAAGCAGAATATCCGATATATCAAGTATATGCTCGAAACCGTAATAGATCGCGCCGTCCTTTTCGTAAACGCCGCGTTCATTTACGTCGCGGAAGAACACTACCTCGGAATCATCGCGGGCAATATGCGCAAGCTCTCTCGTGCGCTCATCGGCGTAGTTGAGAATGATTTTTTCGTTATCAGGATGGGTGAAGATGTTGGTCTTTGCCGACACATATTCGTCCATATCGGTATGATAGTCAAGGTGATTCGGAGAAAGGTTCGTTATCGCCGAGATATGCGGAGAGCGCTTCATTGTGTGCAGCTGAAAGCTTGACAGCTCTATTACCGCGACGTCTCCCTCTTTCATCCGCTTTACTTCGGGAAGCAGCGGCTTTCCTATGTTTCCGCCCACATACACGTTATAACCTTCGTCGCGCAGCATCATATAGGTCAGCGTGGTCGTGGTGGTTTTGCCGTCAGAGCCTGTGATACCGATGATCCTCGCGGGAGTGAGCTCGAAGAAAAGCTCCATTTCGCTGGTGAGGATCGAGCCGTTTTCAACGGCTTTCACGAAGCCGGGCTTATCATAGCGGATACCGGGAGCGCGGAATATTATCTCCTCCGTGATATCGTCGAGATAACCGTCGCCGCATATCAGCTTTACGCCTTTTGCTTCAAGCGAATCGGCAAACTCGCCGAGCTTTTCCCGGGGCTTTATATCGCGTGCCGTTACCTTTACTCCCTGTTCGAGCAGGAAGTCGATAAGCGGACGGTTGGATATTCCGATACCCACCACGGCGGCGCTCTTACCGCCGAGATCGGAATACCATGTATTTTCCGTATTATTCATATTCATAATACCTGCTTGTTTATCTGAAAGCGACAAGCTTTCTGCAGCCTGTTCCGAGCCTGTCGATAAATTCATCTATCTGCTCCGCGGTCTCATCGCCGCCGAGACTTACACGTATAGTGCAGTCCGCTTCATGGGGAGTAAGTCCGAAAGCTCCGAGAGGCCCCTGACCCACATGTCCGTGTGACGAACAGGCGGAACCGCTGGATACGCATATCCCCTCTCCGCTGAGATAATGGAGCATTGTCTCGCTCTTGATATCCGGGAGGGTAAGCGAAATGATGTGAGGAACGAAGCTGACCGGAACATTGGCGCGCACACCCTCCGGCAGTGAGGAAATCAGCTGTTCGCGGCGTGCAAGAGCGTTGTCGTAGTTGAAGCCGTGTCTGACCGCTTCGCCGAAGGCGGCTGCCGCCGGTACGTTTTCCGTGCCGGAACGGAATCCGTTTTCCTGACCTCCGCCGAGGATATAGGGAACGATCCTCTTTGATTTTATCACATTCTGAGAGATATAGAGGGCTCCTATGCCCTTCGGCGCTCTTATCTTATGTCCGCTTATCGAGATAAGCTCCGCAGCGCAGGAGGAAACCGTAAAGGGAATCTTATGAAACGCCTGAATCGCGTCGGTATGTGTGACGGTATTGGGATTGAGCTTCTTTACCGCTCTGAAAGCCTTAGCCACATCGTACAGGGCTCCGGTCTCGTTGTTGGTCATCATCAGCGAAACAAGCACCGTATTTTCATCCACGGCGGCTTTAAGCTCCTCGATATTCAGTTCTCCGCCCTTTGTGGAGATCCTGACGACTTCGATTCCCTGCTCTTCAAGTCTTGCCAGAGGCATCATGACC
This sequence comes from Eubacteriales bacterium, assembly GCA_045627165.1. GTDB lineage: Bacteria > Bacillota > Clostridia > Oscillospirales > CAG-272 > JAZQNC01. Next base: position 7,792 of record JAZQNC010000345.1, on the reverse strand, counting down.
GAGGCGTGCTGGCTGTCGTCTGTAACGATCCGCTTCTTTGCCCTGTTCTTGGCGTATACCGTACCGAAAATCGCCAGATTGTTGGCCTCTGTGCCGCTGCCGGTAAACACAAGCATTCCCTCGCGTTTCGGCGCTCCCAGCGCGTCGAGGACCGACTGACGCGCGTCTGACAGAAAATGCTCCGCTTCAAGCCCCTTGCCGTGAAGCGAGGAAGGGTTTCCCCATACGGCAGTCGCGGCTTCGAGCATCTTCGCGGCGGCTTCGGGACACACCGGTGTCGTTGCGCTGTTATCAAGATATATCATATACTGTCTGCTCAATCAATGAAAGAGAAATTTTCCAGCATCTTCTCAACGTTCTCGATATGAGTGTCGAAGTTGGTCGGGACCGCTGTATATGTGAAGATATAGGCAATACCGCCTCTGATGGCGATAACCTGCATATATTCGACAGCAGTACCGGTCACTGTCGCGGTATAGTAATACTTCTGTGCCGCAGTACCTCCGAGAACAGTGCTGACAGGATTACCCATACGGTCATTGCTCTGAGAATAGGTGAGCTTTTCGGTTTCTTCGCTGTCATTTCCCGCAAGAGCAGCCGCCTCGGCATCAGCCGCGTTTTCGGCTTCGCTGTTTTCCGAAACGAAATCCACATGACTAAGGGCCGAGGAGGTAGCCACAAGGTCGGCTTCGTACTTCGCCCAGTACTCGTCGAGAGTCATCGCGGCAGCGTCGTTAGAAAGATTCATTGCCGCCATCGTGATATTGGAACGGTCGCTGTCGCTGGCGTAAGCGCATACCACGCCCGTGGAAATGTCCACCGTCCAGCTTTCGGGAACATAAAGCTTATAATCGACTGCGTCTGTGGTGGCGAGCTTCATACCCGCTGGCACCCAGCCTTCGTCTATTTTGGAGCAGCCGGATATGCTCATCATTCCGAGCATAATCACGAGAACAAGTACTGCCGATACGATTTTTCTGATATCCGTCATTTCAAAAGTCTCCTGTCGGGGATAAAATTATTGGAACTTCCGTAATAGGATAATTATATATAATACGGAGATTTATTTCAATAGAATTATGTTAATGATGATGAGTTTATATAAAAATCATCCGTCGCCTTTGATCCTTACTCTGCCGTTCTCCTCGATCACAACGCCGCTTGAAATTTCCTCAAGGTGATTCAGTATGCGTTTTCCTTCATCGCTGTCCGATGCGTCAGAGGTCATTGCGTTGTCCTGAGTGCATGGAATTATGCTGTAACTCAGCCCATCCCGTCCAACACAGCATTCCAGAAGCATTGTGTCTCCCTTATCGTGATTGAACCAGAAATTTCCGAGGCTGTATGCTGTCAGACAGCCCTTGTAATATTCCATCCCCTGCAGGCAGTGGGGATGACTTCCTATTACGGCGGAGGCTCCCGCGTTTATGTATTCCTTTGCCTGAGACAGCTGCGCCTCTTCAAGCTCCTCGGTGTATTCGGTACCCCAGTGGGGCATGGCTATAACATAATCCGCCTTCTGCGCCGCGGTCTTTATTGCCGAGACGAACTGTCTGGTGTTGTATGTGCGAAGCACTCCCGCCTTGTTGTCCTTTGCCTCCGGGGTAAGCAGAAATTTCTCGGCTCTCGATGCTGCGACAAGCGCTAATGTTCTGCCGCCGACTATATAATACCGTGCCTCCATAGCTTCGGCAAGATTCTTTCCCGCGCCGAAATAATCTATCCCCGCGTCGTCAAGCGTCCCCATGGTGTCGATAAAGGCATCATAGCCGTAGTCGTATACGTGATTGTTTGCGAGAGTTACGCAGTCCACGCTCATTTCCTTCAGAATATCTACATTCTGTGGCTTTGCCCGGAAGGTGTAGTATTTCAACTCCAGCGGTTCTCCCCTGTCCGAAAAGCAGAATTCGTTGTTTACCACACAGAGTCCCGCCGAGCGCATACGCTCAAGCAGAGAAAAGGATATACATTCCTCCAGCTTTTCGCCCCGCTCGTAATACTTCACCATATTTTCCCAGTCGTCCGCGAGGCATATATCTCCCGCGATGACTATCTGACTGCTTCCGGAAGAAGCGTCGCTGACAAATTTTACGCCGCCCTCCCTGTTCAGAATATGGTTCATGCTTTTGAAGCTCAGACCGACCGCATCCTCAAGCTCCGCGGTACAGTCTTCGTTCTTACAAGCCAGCTCCAGGATCAGACGGTTGAATTCTCCGTCGTTTTTGTATTCGCATACACCGCGCCAGAAATCCCTGTTACCTTCTTCACTGTTTTCGTTCCATGAGCATATCATCTTCGAGGCCGCGTCAACGGCTTCATCAATGCTTATCTGCGGTTCGGTCACTTCGAGACAGGTTTCGGGAAAAAAGACTTTTTCGGGGGATACCAATTCCTGCTTTTCGCCGTATTCGCCTTCGTAAAATATGTCGTCGGAAAACCTGTACAGCACGTTTTGCTTCGCCGAGCACGCGTACAGACTGAGCGACAGTGCCGACAGCAAAAATGCGTATAATGTCTTTTTTGTATTATTCATAATATACCGTCTGTGATAAGATCCGTAAAAGCGATATAAAAGGAAAAACGCCTTCTGTGTTTAACAAAAGACGTTTTCTTTGGCTGCCGAAGAGGGATTTGAACCCCCGCAAACGGGGTCAGAGTCCGTTGTGCTACCATTACACCATTCGGCAATGCCGTCCTGCAAGGTCATCGGACCGTGTCCGTCTCTGACTTGTTCCCTGCAACGGTATATATTATAGCACTATATCTCCGGTTTGTCAAGAGATTTTTCCATATTCGCTCAGATTTTATTATGAACTGTTTTTGAACGTGTTTTTGAACAATATAATCAGAATTCTATCATTCTGATACCGTTCTTTTCGAGGAAACGGCAGCAGTCGATCACTCTGTCAGCGCGGTAATCCTCCACGCGGTGTCCGTCAAAGCCTACGCTTATCTCCATGCCGCTTCTTCTGATTATATCCTGCTGTGCGCTGCTCGCCATGAAGTCCTTCACATACTGATGCTCACGGTAGCCGTGAATGGAATCATAGCTTACGTTCATCTCCCAGAATATACCGTACTCCGCAAGCTTCGAAAAGAATTCAAAGGGGTCCGCTCCGATATTTGACGCGAAGCGGAACAGATCGCTGTGCGCTATACCGGTTTTGCATCCGGTGCGCTTCGAGTACTCAAATATTCCGCTTACTCCGTTTACCGGCTTTATGACGCTTTCGGGGTGGTCGATATTCTCCACTATGCAATAGTCAAAGCCGGAAACATCCATATCGTCGCGCAGCGCCTTATCGGGAATTGTGCAGAGCTCGATACCGCGCACTATCCTTATTCTGTCGGCATACTCATCGCGTATCGAGGTGAGGAAATTCAGGTATTCGCCTATCGCTTCGGCTCTGCCGTCGCGTGTCACTCCGTAGTTGTGGTCGCAGATTCCGAAAAGCTCAAGACCGCCGTCTATCGCGGCCTGTACCGTAAGATGCGGATCGTCGCGTCCGCAGAATGAATGAAAGGTATGTGAATGTATATCGTGAAGCATTTTCTTCTCTCCTTCAAATTTATCTGTCGAATAACAGTCTCATTACGTTTGCGGTCGTAAAACGGACATTCTGCTCAGTGTCGGCAATAACCTCCTCAAAGCTTCCCGGAGAGCTCTGACAGGAAAATATCGCTCTTATTCCCGTATCTGCGTCAGGAACAAAGGAGCTGTCTGCCGAACCTGCAATCACGACGCAGGGAATATTCAGCCTTTTCGCACGCTCAGCGACTCCGCTGACCGCCTTGCCGTCAAGACTCTGACTGTCGAATCTTCCTTCGCCGGTGAAAATCACGTCGGCATTTTGGGCTCTGCTGTTGAAATCCACCGCGTCAAGCACACATTCTATACCGCTTTTCAGCTTTCCGCCCAGAAAAGCGATCACGGCTCCGCCCATGCCTCCTGCCGCGCCCGCACCTTCGACTTCAGATACGTCCGTTCCTAGCTTTGCCTTTACCAGCTCCGAACAATGGCGGAGTCCCCTGTCCAGCACTACCACGTCATCGTGAGACGCTCCCTTCTGCGGCGCGAACACATAAGCCGCTCCGTGTTCTCCGTAAAGCGGATTTTTCACGTCGCACATCGCGGTTATCCTGACGTCTCCGAGACGGCGGTCAATGCCGCTCATGTCTATATCCGCTATATTCTCAAGCGTTCCGCCTGTGGGTATAAAGCTGTTTCCCGCCGCGTCGGTGAATTTTACGCCGAGTGCCGCCGCCATTCCGCATCCGAAATCGTTTGTCGCGCTTCCGCCGAGAGTGAGTATGAGCTCCTCCGCACCGTCATCAAGAGAGTGAGAGATAAGCTCGCCGACGCCGTATGTTGTGGTCAGCAGCGGATTTTTGCGCTCACCTGCCAGCGGAAGACCCGCGCACCTTGCCATTTCGATGAAGGCGCGTTTATTCGCAAAGCCGCGTTTGCATTCTACCCGTTCCCCCATGAATACCGAGGTCACGCTGTCATCGACAAGACTGCATCCGAGAGCTTCGAGAGTGCCTTCTCCTCCGTCCGCAAGAGGGAGCTTCACGGTTTCCGCATCCGGATAAATGTCCAGACAGCCTCTTTTTATCGCATCGGTTATTTTATCGGCGCTGTATGTCCCCTTGTATGAATCGGGCGCGATTACAATCTTCATATTGCTCTACCGTTTTTATTTTTTCATTGCTTCAATGCCGGCTTCCGTCGGAGTGACGTATGCCGTCCAGTTTGTATTGTATATAACAAATCCCGGCTTTGAACCTGCGGGTTTCTTTACGTTTTTCGCAAAGGTGTAATCGACCGCTATATTCTGCCCGCCTCTGAGCGAGGAATAATATGCCGCCGCTTCGGCCGCCTGTGTGAAATCCTTTTCCGGCGGCTCCTCACCGCCGCACATCATAAGCACGTGAGAACCAGGCGCGTTTTTGACATGGAACCAGTAGTCGCTCTTTTCGGCGCACTTTGTTGTAACAAAATCGTTCTGTGTATTGTTTTTTCCCACAAGCAGACGGTATCCGTTTTCGGTCACAAGCTCCATCGGTTTTATCTGCCGCTTTTTCATCTGGGCGGTCAGATTAACATAGTCCTTCATTCTCGAAGCATAGCCCGACTGATAAAGCTCATGACGTATCTCGGTAAGGTCGCTTTCGCCTTCCGCCTTCACCGCGGAATCGAACACTGTATATATATAATCGAGCTCCGCTTTTGCAAGTTCAAGCTGTTTGGTCAGTTCGGCCTCGGCGGATTTCGCCTTATTGTATTTTTTATAGTAACGCTGTGCGTTCTGCGCGGGAGTGAGACGGCTGTCGAGCTCGATCTCTATCTCGGCAGAGTTTTCGTCGTAATAATTCACGAGCATCACGCTCTTTTCACCGCGCTTCATTCTGTAAATATTCGCAGTGATAAGATCGCCGTAAAGCCTCAGTGTATCCTTTTCGGCGCATTTCGCGAGGTCCTCGGTCTGCAGCGCTATCTTCTTTTTCAGCCGCGTTTCTATGTTTGTCAGCAGTTTGAGAATATCGTTTCCTCTCTGCTTTATCCTTTCCGCTTTTTCGCGTGAGCCGAAATACTCGTCGATAAGCTGTCCGAAGCTTTCCTTCTCCTCACATATTACGTCTCCGCCGTATAATGTGATTGGAACAGAGCTGTATTCCATTGCGCTTCCGTCCTTGTTTTTTACAAGCACCGGAGTGAAATTGCCGGTAAACACCCTGTCAACCGCTTTTCTCAGCGCGGAATAGAGCATTCTGTCGTCGCTCTGCCCCTCATAGGCAAGCTGTCTTGCCGTAAGAGCCGAAATTCCGAGATAATTTCCGGTAAGGAATTTCTCTCCCGGCACATCAGGCTGTGATGAACGAAGCGAATAAAAATCGCTCTCATCGAGTTCAAGCGGATTGCGCCTGTCCTGTTTGGGCGGCATTTCATATATCATGCCCGGCAGGACCTGACGCTTCTGGCTTGTGGAAAAATCCACCACCTTGATCGCGCCGAGTATCTTTTTGTTCACGTCACAGAAGATAATATTGCTGTATTTTCCCATTATCTCCGCGATGAGATATTTTTTTGTCTGAAAGCCCAACTCATCGTAGCACTCGAATTCAAGTTCCACTTCGCGCTCAAATTCGGGCTGACGCGCGCACACCAGCTTTCCTCCCTGCAGATGCTTGCGCAGAAGCATACAGAACATCGGTGCCTGTACCGGATTTTCCTTGAGGGCTGAGGTTATGTTTATTCTCGGGCAGTTCGCTCCGGCTGAGAGCGATAATCTGAACGTGTCTCTTCCCTTGTGGAGAAGAAGCACTATTTCATCCTTTTCGGGCTGCTGTACTTTCTCAACCTTTGCTTCGGAAAGGCTGCTGTTTATTTCCCATGTGACCGCGGCCACCATAAATGCATCAAATGCCATTTTTTCACCGTAATTCTCTGTTTTGACGGATATACAATGACGCGGCTCAGCATCGTCGGACGCCCGCCGCCTCATATAGTTCAATATGATTATTATACCATCAATTTGTTGATAATTCTACAAAGGATGCGGCAATACGCCGAAAAATCGAAAAAATCCGATAATATGCAAAATAGCGCAGATTGTTTTTATTTTATGCTTTACTTTTGCAAAAAAAGTGATATAATAAGCAGTGTAATAAATTTACTGCTTTCAAGGAGGCATATATATCATGAGAGTTGTAATTCAGGACGATTACAAAAAAATGTGCAAGTGGGCTGCCGACTATATCGCAGCCAAGATCAACGCTCACAAGGGTGACAAGCCCTTCGTGCTCGGACTTCCCACCGGTTCTTCTCCTCTCGGAGTTTACAGCGAGCTCGCTGCGATGAACAAGGCCGGCAAGGTTTCCTTCAAGAACGTCGTTACATTCAATATGGACGAGTATCTCGGACTTCCCCGTGAGCATGACCAGAGCTACTGGCACTTCATGTGGTCCAACTTCTTCGATAACATCGATATTCCTTTGGACAAGGTCCGCATCCTCAACGGTATGTGCGAAGATCCCGAAGTTGAGTGCGCAAATTACGAAGCCAAGATCGCTTCCTACGGTGGAATCGACCTCTTCCTCGGCGGTATCGGCGTTGACGGACACCTCGCTTTCAACGAGCCCTTCACATCTCTCGGCTCCAGAACCGGCGTTCGCGTTCTTACAACCGACACAAGAATCGTTAACTCCCGTTTCTTCGGCAACGATCCCGAAGCAGTTCCCGCAAAGGCTCTTTCCGTAGGTATCGGAACCGTTACAGACGCAAAGGAAGTTCTCATTCTTATCTCCGGTCACAACAAGGCACGCGCTCTTGCAGCCTCTGTTGAGGGCGGCATTTCCCAGAAGTGGACATGCTCCGCGCTCCAGAATCATCCCGCTGCGATCATCGCCTGCGACGAGCCTGCTTGCGGCGAGCTTACAGTTGACACATACAAGTACTTCCTCGATATCGAGAAGGCTGAAAGACTGTAATTTCTTTTCTCTCTGACAGAATAATATTTGGCAGTATATCACAGAGGTATACTGCCTTTTCTATTTTATCGGGATAAAAAACAAAGAAAAAAGCAACAAAAAAAGACACTCCCGAAAGTGTCTCAATTTGTTATCATCCATCTTTACCGAATAAGCAAAGTCCGAACTCCCAGAATCGAACACAAACCAATGTATGAAACAGAGGTTCAAGCCCTCGGTCTATTAGTATCGGTCAGCTCAACACATTACTGTGCTTACACCTCCGACCTATCAAGCTTGTAGTCTACAAGCGACCTTACCA
>JAZQNC010000344.1:0-2375 GCA_045627165.1 Eubacteriales bacterium | reverse complement strand
CCGAAGGGCAGGTTCTTATAGCATATTCGAGCAAAGTGAGAATATATCATACGGCGAAGCCGTATATCATATTGCCGATAGGCAATATATCATTATGTTTTTCTGCATTGATAAGCAAATGCCGCCTGCTTTATAGCAGATGTCATACTTGCCGTTCTCTAATTTGCGGAGCATACCATATTCAGCGTTTTCGCCGTGACATTGAATCTCCAATTCTTCTCCAATACTAGTTGACCGAAAACGCTGTAATCGCAGAAATTACAAGAAATTATAGTTGAATCCGTTTTTTCACAACGAATTCCCGATTAAAGCCTCTTTCGAAAAATGAATATAGAAAAAGCACCCCTACGGGTGCTTTTTTCAATTCTCAGTAGTTCCTTTGGGGTCTATCAGGAACGCATTGGGAAGGATACGTCCCAATGTGGGGTTCCATGAACAGTTATGGGTGATGACCTCGCCCTTATAACCTATTACGCTTGTCGCTCCGCTGTCACAGCTTGAGGCATTGACAACTCCGTACTTGAGCATTATATCAGCCATATCTCCAACGGTACACCCGATGGAATACGTAATATCACGTCCGTCGATATTCAGAAATACCATAACGCCGTCGGCTCTCTGACCGACCGCCGTTCTCGGCTGTATGCCGTATCCGTCGGAGCCTTCAACCATTTTCTGCCCCTCGGCGATAAGAACGGGGCGGAACTGCATTCCGTCTCTTATGTTGCCGTAGCTTTCCCAGTTATTGATATTTCCGACGACAAGCTTATTATCTGTAGTAAGGACAATACTGCCGTAAAAAGTAACGTAGCTTCCCCAGTATGTGCCGCGAGACAGCGACATTCCCAGCACTTCGCCGCCGTTTCCGTTCTCATCCGGATCGGAAAATCCGCTGGCGTTGACTCCGGCAACTGCGCCGTAAGCCTCCATCATCTCAAGGATTCTCATACCGGTTACGCCGGGATATTTCGTCATACCTATGTAAACACGTGCGGGATCATCCACAAGCATGATCCTGCCCCGGTATGACGGTCCCTCTATGGCGGAAACGAGTATTCCCTCTTCGATGTCGTTTATGACTATCTCGTTTCCGGCATAGTCATATCCGCCTTCGATCAGGAATCTCTGATTGAGGATATCGTCCACGGGCTCGCCCTGCGGAACAGGCTCCTCTTCTTTCTCTTGAGGATCAAGATTTTCTTTTCCTCCGATAACGTCCATCGCATCATCATGACCCTTCATGACCTCGTCTATGATGCCCTGCGGGAACAGCCACGTTGCGAGCCACTGATGAGATTTCGTAGTCATTGCGGTTTCTATCCACACGGTACGCCAGTATTTGACGAACTCCATATCGGAATATACCACCGTAAGGTAAGCCGCATTGAATGCTATGATGAGCACCAGCAGTATCGCAATTATTCTCTTTTTCTTTTTGTTATCTTTTCTCTTTTTCAACTATTTTGCGCCCCATCAAAACGCCCATAACGCTCGCCATCATAAGTCCCCGCGTCCAGCCGGAGCTGTCACCGAGGCAATGAAGACCTTCAACGTTCGTATTAAGATTTTCGTCCATGCGTACTTTATTTGAATAGAATTTAAGCTCCGGACTGTAAAGAAGAGTTTCCGTGGATGCAAATCCCGGAACGACCATATCAAGCATTTTGATAAACTCTATGATATTGGTCATCGCTCTGTACGGCATTGCCGCCGTAATATCGCCTGGCACGGCATCCTTAAGGGTGGGTTTAACGTTACTGAACATCAGCTCTTTCGCCCACGTCCGTTTTCCGTCCAGGATATCACCGTATCTCTGAACGAGGATATGACCGTTTCCGAGCATATTCGTCAGTTCTCCGACCTTCTGTGCGTAGGAGATCGGCTGATTGAACGGCTCTGTGAAATTATGGCTGACAAGGATCGCCAGGTTAGTATTATCGCTTTTATTATCCTTGTAGCTGTGTCCGTTGACTACGGCAAGGTCGTTATCGTACGTTTCCTGTGCCACGAAACCGCCGGGGTTCTGGCAAAAGGTACGCACCTTATTCTTCCACGGCTTCGGATATCCGATGAGCTTGCTTTCATACAGGACACGGTTGACCTTTTCCATGACCTCGTTGCGGCACTCTACTCTTACGCCGATATCAACGGTACCGGGCTTATGTGCGATATTATGCTCGGCACATATTTTTTCGAGCCACTCCGCTCCGCGCCGTCCGGTCGCGATCACCACTCTTTTTGAGCGGATCTCAACATCGTTTCCGTTTTCTTTGATGATTACTCCGAGGCACACGTTTCCGTCAAGAATGATGTTTTCGCATTGTGTTTCGAACATCATATCAACGCCGTGCTGTGCGAGCCACACCTGTATATCG
>JAZQNC010000343.1:0-5808 GCA_045627165.1 Eubacteriales bacterium | reverse complement strand
AAGCGTAAAGGCGGAGAGCTTATCACTCACAGCGAGCTCAACACCGGCGGAATCATATACGCCAACATATATTTCCCCTTCTCCGGACTTACCTGCGAAGAGATCTCTGCGCTCTCGCTGCTCTGCGACCTGCTTACACGCACCGACACAAAGGAACACGACAGCTTTACGCTGCAGAATCTTATCCGCGAACAGCTTGGCGGTCTGGGAACCGGAGTAAGTGTATTCACCGACGACGGCGAGACCGAGACCTGCCGTACCGCGCTCAATGTTTCGCTCAGCGCGCTGCCCTCGAAGAAGAAGGAAGCTGTCGCTCTGCTGCGCGAGGTGCTCAACGACAGTATCTTTGACAATAAACAGCTCATACTCAATATAGTACGTCAGCGCAAGCTCGGCGCGGAACAGAGCATGATATCCTCCGGACATTCCTACGGCGCGACAAGAGTAAAGGCATACCAGACCTCAGCCGGCGCATACGGAGAGTATTCGGGAGGCTACGAGGCGTATAAGTGGGTAAAGGGCGTCGAGGCTGATTTTGACGCCCGCTCCGATGAGCTTATCGCAATGCTTTATTCTCTCTATAACCGCATTTTCCGCGGCGGCAATATTACGGTAAACGTCAGCGGCACGGACGACCGCGAATTCATCGACGCTCTCTTTGAGCTTGTTCCGGACAGAACAGAGGCTATGCTCGAGGGCTGTCCCGCGCCTCTCGGAATACGCCGCGAGGGTATAATCACTCCCGCGTCTGTTTCCTTCGCGGTAAAGGGTACGAACATTTACTGCCTTGGCATGGAATACAGCGGCGCTCTCAGAGTCGGCGGAAGTCTGCTCTCTCTGGGATATCTGTGGAGCGCGATCCGCGTACAGGGCGGAGCCTACGGCACCGGATTTTCGGTGAATTCCAGCGGAAACGCCTTCTTCTACTCCTACCGCGACCCCAACGCGAGCCGTTCTCTCGACTGCTACAAAGAAGCCGCACAGTTTTTGCGCGACTTTGCCGACGGAGACGAGGACCTGACGAAGTTCATCATAGGAGCTATCGGCGATACCGAACCCCTTATGTCTCCCCGTGTGGTGCATAACACCACAGCAACCCGTTATCTCAGCGGCATTACCTACGAATGTCTGTGCAGAGTACGCAGCGAGATACTTTCCGCCGACCGCGACAGTCTGAGGAAAATCGCCGACATGATAGACAGAATCAACGATGTTGAGGCTGTCTGCGTTATCGGCGGCAAGGATAAGCTGGAAGCCTGCGGCGATAAGCTTGATACCCTTCTCACCATGTAAAGGTTATCTGTAACCGAAAATGAAAGAAATCAAAGACGAAAAGACCAACGCCATGAGGCTGCTGGAGGCCGCGGGCCAGAGCTATATACCGCACAATCTCGGTACTGACGACGTGCTCAGCGCCGTCGAGCTTGCCGACAGACTGGGAGCTGAGCGCGAAAGGGTATTCAAGACTCTGGTAACGCAGGGCAAAAGCGGCGAATATTATGTGTTCATAGTTCCTTCGGAATGTGAGCTGGACCTGAAAAAGGCCGCGCGCGCAAGCTCGGAAAAATCCATTGTCATGATACCGCAGAAGCAGCTTCTGCCGCTGACCGGATATATCCACGGCGGATGCTCTCCGCTGGGAATGAAGAAGCTCTTTCCCACTTTCATTGACGAGACGGCGCAGCTCTGGGACACGATCTTTTTCAGCGCGGGAAAGCTCGGACGGCAGATAGAGACCTCGAGCGAAGCTCTCGCAAAGGCGATTCCGCTTACCTATGCCGACATAACCGCGTGAATCGGGCCCGCAAAGCCGGCATTGAATTTTACAACACATTATTGATGATTATTTCATACATTCATGGTATAATATATCCCTACCGCGTTTTGATTGAATGAATTCAGACGCATGTGCCGTACAGCTATAGGATTGGAAGGAAAAAATATATGAAAACTCTGCTTAAAAACGCAATACTGCTCAGCGGCTCGAAGGCCGAGATAGCGATAGAAGACAAAATCATAACATATATCGGCGAAAAGGCTCCCGAAGAAAAGTACGATGAGACGGTGGACTGCCGCGGCGGACTGGTGATGCCGGGACTTTACAATATACATACTCACGCGGCAATGACTCTCTTCCGCGGATACGGAGAGGATCTTCCCCTTCAGGAGTGGCTGAACGACCGTATTTTCCCCGCGGAGGACAGGCTCACGAATAAGTCGGTTTACGACGCCTCGATGCTTGCCTGCGCCGAGATGATAAGAAGCGGCACCGTCGGCTTTACCGATATGTACTTCTTCTGCGATCAGACCTGTAAGGCCGCTGTCGAGACCGGACTCAAAGCGAACATTTCGCGCTGCATAGTCTCCTTCGACCCCACGGAGGATTTTGCCAACGATTACAGATTCAGCGAAGCGAAGGCTCTCTTCGCGGAGTATCACAACGCCGCCGACGGCAGAATAAAGATAGATTCCTCTATCCACGCCGAATATACCAACGTCACCGGAATGGTGCGCGCCGTCGCCGATTATTCGGCGAAGGTTGGAGCGAGAGTACAGCTCCACCTTTCCGAAACCGAAAAGGAACACATGGAATGTATTGCCCGTCACGGAGTAACTCCCGCCCGCTTCTTTGCGGATAACGGACTGTTCGACGTTCCCGTGACCGCGGCTCACTGCGTATGGGTCAGCGAAGAGGATATGATGCTTCTGCGTGAAAAGGGCGTGACCGTGGCGCACAACCCCAACAGCAACCTCAAGCTTGGCAGCGGTATCGCTCCCGTCACGAAGATGATGGCCAACGGACTGAATATAGGTCTCGGCACCGACGGAACGGCTTCCAACAACCGCCTTGATATTTTCCGCGAGATGTATACTGCCGCCATTCTGCACAAGGGCGCGACCCGCGATCCTTCCATGATGAAGGCTGAGGAGGTCATCGCCATGGCAACGAGAAACGGCGCGATCGCTCAGGGACGCTATGACAGCGGAAGACTGGAAAAGGGCTGCCGTGCCGATGTGATCCTCGTCGATCTTGACTCGGTGAACAACGTTCCCTGCTACGAGCCGAAGTACGCGGCCGTATATTCCACCGATTCAAACGACGTCCGCATGACCATGGTTGACGGAAAGATCCTTTACCTTGACGGAGAGTACAGAACTCTCGATATCGAAAAGGTAAAGTATGAAATGCGCAATACCGTCGCTCACTATTTCGACTGATTCAATATCGGCGGCAATGCCGCCGTCCGGAGGCTTAAGTTGCAGCAGAAGGCAAAAAAGAGTACGAGACTGTTTCTGTCGGGCGTGCTCATTCTGACATTTTCCAATATACTCATCAAGGTGATAGGACTCACGCTGAAAATTCCGCTGTCCCATCTTCTCGGCGACGACGGAATGGCATATTACAACGTGGCCTATGACATCTATGTGTGGTTCTATATGATCTCAACGGCGGGACTTCCCGTTGCGATCTCGATACTCATATCGGAAAGCCGCGCAAAGGGCAATTTCAGAGAAGCGAAGCGGATATTCCGCATCACCCTCATACTGTTTATCGTCATCGGTCTGACCGGTATGGCGATAATGATACTGGGAGCGAAGGGATTTGCCGAGGCGTATAAATTCCCCGACGCATATACCGCGATCCAGGCGATAGCTCCCACGCTTTTCCTTATCTGCGTTTCCTCCGCGATCAGAGGATATTTCCAGGGCTATCAGAATATGCTGCCCACAGCGGTATCTCAGATAATCGAAGCCCTCGGCAAGCTCACCATCGGTATAGCTCTGGCAAAATACGCGCTGTCTCAGGGGTATTCCCTGCCCGTGGTGGCTTCCTATACCATTCTCGGTCTTACCATCGGAGTCGGCTTCGGTATGCTGTTCCTCTGCGTCTCAAAGCTGACCTTCAACTCCGTTCCCTACGACGAGGAATTTGCAATTCCCGACGGCGACAGTCTCCCCGTGAGAAAAATCGGAGAGCTGCTTAAGCTGATAATCATCACCGCTGTTCCGATAACGTTGTCCTCCTCGGTCATGTCCTTTACGAATATGATAGACGGCATGATCCTTTCCCGCCGTCTCCAGGGCATAGGCTATACCGAGGATTACACCCGTACCCTCTTCGGCAACTACAAGACGCTGGCGGTATCCATGTTCAATATGCCTCCCGCTCTCGTATATCCCATATCCTATTCGACGGTGCCTCTGCTCTCCGCCGCCGTCGCGCAGAATGACAGGAGCAGAGTAAAGTTCATCTCCCACAGCATACTGAAAACCGCGTCGCTCATCACCGTTCCCTGCGCCTTCGGAATGGCGGCGCTCAGCGAGCCCATATTGAAGCTGCTCTTTGCCGAGAGCTCCGCGTCTCTTGCCGCGCCCAAGCTTTCGGTGCTGGCGATTTCGATAATCCCGGTGGGAATGCTCTCGATGACCAACGCGATGCTCCAGGCGCACAAATACGAGCGCAAGCCCATAATCTCCATGCTGGTCGGTTCTGTTGTCAAGCTGGCGGCAAGCTATATCCTTATCGGTATTCCCGCGGTCAATATTTACGGCGCGCCGATAGGAACCTTCCTGTCCTATCTTTCGATAGTGCTGGTGAACTTCTATTTCGTAAAGAAGTACCTGTTCATAACTCCCCGTATCGGAGATATCATAATCCGCCCTGCTGCCGCGGGTCTTGTCTGTGCGGCGGCGGCATACGGCTCGTATTATTACGTATTTGACAGAATAATTCCGCAGAAGCCCGCGACGCTCTGCGCCATAGGCTTTGCCGGTATCGTTTACGTGCTGGCTATATTCCTCATGCGCTGCATCTCGGAAGAAGACATACGCCTTCTTCCCAAGGGCGACAGGATATACTCTGTTCTGCACAGGGTAAGGCTCGTCTGATGTCAGACCTGCCGCGTAAATAAACACAACACATATTATTACCGAGAATGAAGACTGAAAAGATACCGGCTTCCATAGCCGTAGAATCATCAATAACGGATATTGACAGCATACAGCAGTCCGACCGCGACGATGTGAATATGATACTCACCGAATACGCGAAATCCGGCGGGGATGTGGGCGCTCTGACCGCCGCCGAAGCCACGAAGATAATACTGGATAAGCTGAGCGAGCTCAATACCGAGACGATATCGGTGTCCTCCGAGGGCAGTATCGTGGTCAGCGGAAGCCGTATCGAGCTGGTTTACAGCGAGGACGAGGAGAGCGGTATGGAGGGCTGCGAGACGAGGATAGTCTTTGACCGCGGCAATCCCGGACTTGTCACCATGATCCGAAGCGGAATGGGAAACGCCTCTCTGGTATTCGATTCTTCCGACAGAAGGCAGCACTGCGTATACGACGTGGGCATAGGCGATCCGATGCAGCTCTGTGTGGTGACCCAGAGAATAGAGAATACCGTTACCGAAAAGGGCGGAAGCATCGAGCTTGAATATCTTATCGAGATAAACGGCATCACCGCCGAATACAGCCGCGTTTCGATAACGGTAAAGCCCTTTGATAATACGGCGCAGAGCAGCGCCACGGTGATAGAATACGATCTGCCATGAACGATAAGAACGACGGCATAAACGTCCTTGAATACAGGGATTACAGACAGCTTGCGAAAAAAGGATATTCGGGCGCGTATCTCATCTGCGGAGACGAGGAATTTCTCATGGATTCCATGGTGAAAATGACCCGTGAGTATATCACCGACGACCGCACGCTGGCGGCGTTCAACGTCCTTTCCTTTTCGGCGACCTCGGCTGATTTTGACTACGCGAATGTTTTCGCCGCAATGCAGTCGCCTCCCATGTA
>JAZQNC010000342.1:0-3966 GCA_045627165.1 Eubacteriales bacterium | reverse complement strand
AAACCTACAAATCGGCGACGACGGTCGGCAACGTGCTGGGACGTTATCATCCTCACGGCGACTCCTCGGTTTACGACGCGATGGTAAGACTTGCCCAGGATTTCTCCATGCGCTATCCCCTTATCGACGGTCAGGGAAACTTCGGTAACGTGGACGGCGACCAGGCCGCCGCTTACCGTTATACCGAGGCAAAGCTCTCCCGCATATCCAACGATATGCTTGCCGATATAGAGAAGAATACCATAGATTTCGTACCCAACTTCGACAACAAGCGTCAGGAGCCTACCGTGCTTCCCTCACGCTTTCCGAATATTCTGGTAAACGGCTCGGTGGGTATCGCCGTCGGTATGGCTACCAACATTCCTCCCCACAATCTCGGCGAGGTGATAGACGGCACTATATATCTTATGGATCATCCCGAAGCCAATGTCACCGACCTTATGCAGTACATCAAGGGTCCCGACTTCCCGACTGCCGCGGTCATTCAGGGCACTTCGGGAATCATCGAGTCCTACGCAACCGGAAAGGGCAAGATCATCGTCCGCGCAAAGGGCGAGATAGACGAGAACAAGAGACGCATTGTCTTTACCGAGATACCCTATATGGTCAACAAGGCAAATCTTGTTGAGTCCATCGCCGACTGCGTAAAGGAAAAGAAGATAGACGGTATCACTGAGCTGCGCGACGAGACCGGACGTGACGGTATGCGGATAGTCATAGAGTACCGCCGCGACGCGAACGGTCAGGTCATCATGAATCAGCTCTACAAGTATACCCAGCTTCAGGACACCTGCGGAGTGAATATGCTTGCCCTTGTGGACAACGTGCCGAAGGTGCTTCCGCTGAAATCCATTCTCGAGCTTTACATAAAGCATCAGGATGAGGTGGTGCGCCGCAGAGTGCAGTATGACCTTGACAAGGCATTGCGCGAGGCCCACATCTACGAGGGCTACCGCATCGCCGCCGACAATATCGAGGAGGTCATCCGCATAATCCGCTTCTCCGATTCCATTCCCGACGCAAAGGCAAAGCTCATGGCGACCTTCGACCTTTCCGAGATACAGGCTCAGGCCATAGTAGATATGACACTGGGAAGACTGTCCGGAATGGAGCGTCAGAAGGTGATAGACCACATCGCCGAGCTTACCGCGAAGATAAACGAATATCAGGGAATACTTGCCGACGAGGGAAAGGTATATCAGATAATCAAGGACGAAATGCTCGAGATAAAGAAGCGTTTCGGAGACGAGAGACGCACCGAGATAGTTCCGATAGACGACGATATCGTGGTCGAGGACCTTATCGAACGCCACACCTGCATAGTCACCATGTCACATGAGGGATACATCAAGCGCATACCCTCCGACACCTACAGGTCTCAGGGCAGAGGCGGCAAGGGCGTTATCGGCATGGCGACGAAGGAAGAGGACTTCGTGGAGTTCATGATGGCGGCGGATTCTCATTCCTACCTCATGATGTTCAGCAATCTCGGCAGAGTATATGTAAAGAAGGCGTATATGCTTCCCGAGGCTGGACGCACCTCTAAGGGCTCCAACATCGTCAACGTGCTTGACCTTGCGGAGAACGAAAAGATAACGGCGATGATATGCCTGTCTGAATTCCCCGAAAACGAATATCTCGTCATGATAACCAAGCAGGGCGTGATCAAGCGCACCTCTCTGTCCGAGTTCGCCATCCAGCGCAAGGGCGGCAAGATAGCCCTTACCCTCAATGAGGGAGACGAGCTGCTCTTCGTCGAGCATACCTACGGCGGCGGCGAGCTCATGCTTGCCACAAAGAGCGGTCTTGCGATACGCTTCCGCGAGGATGACGTGAGAGTGATGGGCAGAAGCGCGGCAGGCGTAAGAGGAATAAAGCTTGTGCGCGAAAACGACGGAGTTGTGGGCGCGGCTGTTGTCACAGACGACAGAAGCCTTCTCGTCATCACCGAGCAGGGCTACGGCAAGCGCGTGGATTTCGATAAATTCAGCGTTCACGGCAGAGGCGGCCAGGGTATGAAGCTCGCCGATACCGAGCGTACCGGAGACATTGCCGGCATAGCTGCCGTCGAAGAGGACGAGGACCTTATGCTTATCGCCGACGACGGCAATATGCTCCGCACTCCCGCGGGAGGAATCTCGATCCAGGGACGCGAGGCGGGTGGCGTTACCGTAATGAAGCCCGCCGAGGGCGCGAAAATAGTCAGCCTCACCGTTCTTCCTAAGGAAAAGGAAGCGGAGGAAGAGATCGCCGATGAGGAATATACCGAGCCGGTGGACGTGACCGATGAGGATGACGGAAATGAATAATATTTAATGCGGAAACTCAAGAGGTGATTATTACGCATAATCGCCTCTTTTGTCGTAGTATATATTTCTTCAATCAGATTTCATCAATCAGAAATTGAAAAATGATCGATGAAATGATATAATAAGAGCGAAAACCTGAAAGACTTTGAAAGACGGTTAATATTATGCCTGTAAAAAATCCTCCGTTTGAAATAACTCAGAAAATGCTTACCGATGCCGCAGAAATATCAGAAAAGGTCGGTAGACTTTCAGGCGGAAAACTGTCGTCGAATCCGATGCTCAGACGGACTAATCGCATAAGGACGATACAGGGAACGCTTGCGATCGAACAGAATACGCTTGATCTGGAGCAGGTCACCGCCGTTCTGAACGGAAAGCATGTGATAGCTCCGATGCGTGACATTGCGGAAGTGCTCAACGCCTATGATGTTTATGATAAGCTGAATGAGTTTGATCCGTATTCCGTTGATTCGCTGCTTGAGGCTCACGGCGTGATGATGCGGGGACTTATAGAGGAAACGGGAATGTTCAGAACCGGTGCGGTCGGTGTTGCCGATACGGACGGTAATATTCTGCACGTCGGAACACTGCCGAGATATGTTCCCGAAAGTGTAGAGCGTCTGCTCTCATGGGTAAAGGAAAGTCAGCTTCCCATGGTAATAAAAAGCTGTGTTTTTCACTACGAGTTTGAACTGATACACCCCTTTGCCGACGGCAACGGAAGAATGGGAAGGCTGTGGCATACGCTGCTTCTGTCGAAATGGAATCAGCTGTTTATGTGGCTTCCCGTCGAGTCGATAATCCATGACAGACAGCAGGAGTATTACGAAGCGATAAATATATCGAATAATTCGGGGCAGTCCACGGTTTTCATTGAATTCATGCTTTCGGCTGTCAAAGAAGCATTGTCCGAGGTTTGCGGCGAAAGAGAAAAGCCCATAGGCAAAAAACAGCAGAATGTTCTTATCAGACGGCAGTTTGTATCTGATTTTCTTGCCGAACACCCTTATATAATGAATTCTGATATATGCAAAGGTCTCGGAGTTTCTTCAGCTACGGCTAACCGTATTCTTGCCGGAATGTGTGATGAAGGTATTCTCGAAAGAGTGAGAAATGGAAAATATATAGTTTACCGCATTAAAAAATGACCGAGGACATATTTCGGCTTTTGAATAACAAAATCAGGCAGAGCCTCGCGGTTCTGCCTGTTGTGGTTATTGACAGATTCAGTTTATCTCAACGTCGTGGATATAGCCCGTGAAGGAGGGAGCAGAGCAGTATTCCTTTTTGCCGGGAGCGAATTCAGTGGTGTTGGCGAAGTGGATATGTCCCGCGAAGATCGCCGCAACATTGCTCTCCCCGCTCTCTATGTAGGAACAGAATTCCTTTGTGAGCTCGCTGTCCTCCTCTGTTCCGAGCATGAAGTAGGTTCCCCATCTGGTTATTGGCGCGAGGTTTTCGGGGGTGGGCAGAGGTATATGGCAGAGCATGAATATCGGTCTGCCGTCCTTGGCAAGCTCCTTCATGAATTCGAGCTGTTCGGGCTTTATGTTTTTGTCGGAATCGTCTATTACGGCGATAATGAAATCCTCCGTATCTATCCTGCGGCAGGATGGGTTATCGCCTTCCGCGCATTTCGCGGCCTCGGCGTAGATAT
>JAZQNC010000341.1:0-3243 GCA_045627165.1 Eubacteriales bacterium | reverse complement strand
GTCCATTTTCGGCATCATAACATCCAGCAGTATCAGATCGAAATCTCCCGTCAGAGCCCTTCTCAGTCCCTCCTCGCCGTCCGCCGCGTGCTCGCAGTCATATCCGGCAGAGATAAGGTTGAACGCCAGTATCTGCGCTATGCTGCGCTCGTCCTCTGCTATCAGAATTCTCTTTTTATTTTCAGCCATATACAGTCACCCCGTATTTTGTCGCTTTGTCTGTACGCTCAATATCAGAACAGGAAAAAGAAGGTCGCGGCGAAGGAGATCGCAAGTCCGATAAACGAAAGCCTGTCCGGCTTTTCCCTGAAGAATACAAAACCCGCAAGAGCCGAAAGCACCACCGAGCCGCCGGTTATCATGGGGTAAAGCATGGAAGCGTCCACATGACTTGCCGAGAAAAGCTGGAGTACATAGGATATTCCTCCGAAGGCCGCCTGACCGAATGTGACCGCCGCGATGAATCCGGGCTTTACGTTCTTAAACACGGATACCGCTTCGGTATTCCGCTTCTCAGCCCTGTTCTTTTCAAAAGCGTTGATTATTATCAGAGCTATACCCGATATCACCGCGCTTATTGAATTGGAAATTACCGAGAAATTAGCGGAAGAACAGGTTTCGTGAGTTTCCGCGCTTATCTGATGTATTTTCGAGGCAATGGACACACCGCCGTTGAGACAGAACACCAGAGCGCAGAGTATAAAGAAAATAAAGTTTGTCTTTTTGCTTTTTTCATTTCCGTCAGTATCACGGCGCGCCAGCACGGGAAACGCCATCGAGACGACCAGCAGCACAAGTCCGATGATACGGAATACCGAAACCCTCTCATCAAGATAGAATATGCCGAAAAGATAGGGGAGCATCATGCCGCCGAGCATGAGGAACATCATGAACACCGACAGACTGCCCAGAGCCATTATCTTGAAGCCTATGAAATTATAGGTCGAACACAGCACCGCGACTATCGCGGCCAATCCGATAGAATATATCGGGAAGGTCAGCCCGCCTTCAAACACTACGGCAATGAACGCGCAGATTATCGCCGAAAGCAGCCCCGCAAGACATGTAAACGTCAGGGATGCCTTTGCACCGCTGCCGCATTTCAGGCTGTAGGCACGGTTTGTGGAAAACTGCAAAGCCAGCAGCACGACAGCCGCAAGAATCATCAAAACATAAATATCCATCTCGGAATCCTCTCCAATACTCTTTCTCGGGATGATGTTCTCATCCCACTGTATGATAACACAGTCGAACAGATTTTGCAAGCGATATATGTAAAAAGTATTATCCGAAAATAAGCAAAAGCTCTTGAATAAACTCTGACGAAATGGTATAATGTATCAGCGGTTCTTATTTCGGTTCGGATACAATTTATTGAACATAAAGGAGCAGATATTATGGATATGAGCAAATTCTATCTCGGTGAAAACGAGAAGCCTCTCGACAGAATAGTTGACGACGGCGGCTTTACCGGCATATTCCGTACCATCGGTTTTATAGGCGATTCCCTTTCCTCCGGCGAATTCGAGTCTCTCGACAAAGAGGGAAACCACAACTACCATGATATGTTTGAATATTCATGGGGCCAGTATATCGCGCGCGCCGCAGGTCTTACGGCATACAATTTCTCCCGCGGCGGAATGACCGCAAGCGAATACATGAACGGCTTCGCAGAATCAAAGGGGTTCTGGGACAGAGATAAGATCTGTCAGGCATACGTTATGGCGCTCGGAGTTAACGATATTATCAACTGCCGCCAGCCCATCGGCACAACAGACGACATCAACCTCGACGACTGGACAAAAAATGCCAAGACCTTTGCCGGCTATTACGGCGCGATTATCCAGCGTTACCGCGAAATGCAGCCGAAATCCCGTTTCTTCCTTGTAACGATGGTGCATGACAGCGGCTGGGGTGAAGAAAACAACCGTCTTATCGACGCTCATGCCGACATACTTTACAAAATCGCCGAAAAATTCGACTTCTGCTATGTTATCGACCTGGCAAAGTACGGCCCTGTCTACGACGCGAAATTCCACGACAATTTCTTCCTCGGCGGTCATCTCAACGCCGCCGGATATCAGTTTACCGGCAAGATGATCTCCTCCTACATAGACTACATCATCAGAAGCAATCCCGAAGACTTCACACAGGTCGGCTTTATCGGAACGAACTTCTATCACAGAGACAAGAAGTGGTAATTCCCTTTCGGAAATATTTTCAGGCTGCCCCGCGGCAGCCTGTTTTTTTACGCAAAACGGCGCGGACGTTTTTTCAGGACGTCCGCACCGAAATTTTTCTTTATATCATTCCGTATATCATTCCGTTCAGCCGGCAATTACGAAAAATTCATCATAGTCTATTCTGAATTCGTCAGGATAGAACACGTGCCAGAGAAGCTGAACAGCGTCAGAGGCGTTCACGATGCCGTTGTTGTCGAAATCGAGGTCGATTCCCTCCGGCATGTCAATGTCTCTCAGTCCGCATATCCACCAGAGCAGGCATACAGCGTCCGAAACCGAAACCATTCCGTCAAAATTCACGTCGCCTGTCATGTAGTTTTTGACCTTGACGGTCGAATCAATATTCATCTTGTGAATATTTTCGTTTTCATCGGAATAGCCGAGCTCGGCTGAGAAGCTGTACTGACCGTCTGGCGTTTCGTCGCCGATATGCAGGCGGAATCTGATCACTTCACCTTCAAAGGTATAGCAGTCGTCAAACACTATCATTATACCGGTATCAATCTGACTGATATTGAGAATGTCATCGCCATGATCGACTATCTCCATGTCATTCGTGTCAAACGCCATGGCATTGCCGTCATAATTGATATACCTTAACGAAATTGCCTGAAGCTGAACTTCGCTGTCAGCGATAAGAGTCACATCAACACAATCTCCGGAGCGTCCAACCGCGTTTGTCAGTCTCAGCGGCTCGTCAAATTCAAGCACGAATATATGCGCGTTAACCAGCGGAACGTCATTCCACAGGCCGTCAGCACCATATATCTCGCAGTAATCCTCTCCGTTGACCGGATCGTTTTCAAGCGCGTTGTTGGGTTCATATTCCGCCCAGTTGGAATATTCGACGTCCCTTCCGTCCCACCATTTCCATACGCCCTCTTCGTCACGGTCCGTACATCCGAGAATTACGGTCCATTCGTTTTCGTCTTCCGCTCCGAGGCAGTTTACAACGAAATCTCTGCCGAAGCTCACTATTGCGTCATTTTCCTGTTTTGAC
>JAZQNC010000340.1:0-3327 GCA_045627165.1 Eubacteriales bacterium | reverse complement strand
TCACGCGTACTGTATAGAGTATGTATCCGCCCACGTTGTTGTAATATTCCCGTTTCGGAACACATTCAATCGTATAGAAGAAAATATTCCGATTTCGGAATATTTATTGAAATGCTGTAATATATGTGCTATAATGGGCATACTGATTTAGGCGATTGTAAATCTCCGAAATCCGGCAGAGAATAAACAGAAACCATCAAAAACAACGGTGAGTCAAGGAGGCAAGACGACGCAGAAAGATAAAGGGTATAACAAAACAGAGGTCGTCACCAAAAACGCCTCTCAATAAAAACGTATAGGCATGGAAGGGTCACGCAATCAGCTTGCGAATGCTTTTGTAAAGCTCCGGCTTGTGAATGGCATCAGCCAAAATAACGCCAAAGAGCTGAGTGATTGCAGCAAGATAGGTGTCAGCCTTTGCGGAAACAGAACGGTGGGAATAACGAGAATCCAGCGCGTAGGTATTCTTGAGAAGATTAATGGTTCGCTCAATGGTTACTCTGTGGCGATATAGATTGTCCCAATGCGCGGTATCTCGCGGAATACCGGGATACAGGCGGAAGTCCTTGTCAGGGTATGTATATACGCACTTTCCGTATGTGGAATCTGTGCATGGATGTTCGCAGATACATTTGCGTGTGTTTCCGCTCTTCACTGAACAATGACAAACCCACTTGAAGCGAAGAGAACGCTTTTTGCCTCCTGATTTTCCGAGGTAAGTAAAAGGCGTACCGTCAAAAGGGCATATCGGCGTACCGTTCGCATCAAAGGCAGCATCCGAATTCTTGGAGTTTCTGTTGTTAAGTGGAATACAAGCTCTGTCAAAATGAAAATCATTTTTCAGAATGGAGTAATTATTGTATGAATCGAAAGCGGAATCGCCTATGAATGTTCTGTACGAAAATGATGGATGAGCTGAGAAGAAATCTGAAAGAACAGGTCGAAGCGATGTAGAATCGCCGATTTCCTTGTCAACATCGGGAGAATCAGACTTTTTAACAACCGCTTCGGGATATTTCTTTTTGAAGTCATCATCAAAGAATTCAATATGACGAGGAATACCGAGACCGTTAGTCAGAATACCGAGCTTCATAGCATAGCAGAAATGACCGTTTATATGCTGCTGTTTTGCGTCCGGATTAGTTCCTGACCTATCGGGAAGTAGACTATATACGCCACGGTAAGGATCATAGTCCGGATTGTTTTTGGCATACTGCTTTGCGTTCTTGAGCTTAGTGTTAATAAACTTCGGATTATTCTCAGAAACAGGCAATTCGATGCCTGTGGTATCGTAAATCAGGTAGTCAGCCTTTTTAGCGTTTATCTCACGACAAATCGGTTCAGTAACATCGACAAGGTGTTCAAACATTTTATTAAGCTGTTCACAGTAGTTATCGCGAAAACGAGTGAACTGAGAGGCATCAGGAACTTTATTAAAGCCACAGAAGTCGCAAAGCTCTCTGCTTGTTTCCAGAATCGTGATCAGCAGCTTGTCGGTCGGGATCCCCAAGAGCTTTTGAAGCGTCAGGGCTCTGATAAAGCTTTCAAGATGATAGATATGACCTCTGCCGTAATGGTGGTAGAAAGCATACTTGAAAGTCGGGGGTATGAGGTCGGCAAAATCTATGTGTTCCTCCAGAAGCTTGATAAGCTCCGGTTTGTGCTCTTCAATGGATTGGGACACATCGTTGTAGATGTCTGATAACGACATTTGCACACATTTATTCCGCATGATTTTTTCTCCCTTTTTCTCAGTATTTTTGCGGTTTGGTCACTTCAATTATACCAGAAAATCGGAGAAAAATCAGTTGTTATTTTCTCGATTCTGCGCTTTCCCATGCGCTTTTTCGAGTTTTACAATAGACTATTTGGTAAACAATAACAATGGAGGTACTACTATGCCTAAAACCAAACTTCACTATACATTTCATAATCCGAATTCAGTTGAGGCGACCGCTGAAATGCTTATCCGCTTTCTGGTCGAGGTCAACACAGCAAAAGTCGAGGAAGCGCTGCTCAGAGCGACACAAAACACAACAGACGAAACACAGACGTAATTGAGTGATTTGTCGTATGGACTTGTTCAAGCTTCTGTGATATGTTTGGTCTGACGGACAAGCTTGAATACGAACCGTCAAGAAAGGAGAATGGCAATGAATATTGCTGCTTATTGCCGCGTATCTACCGACAAGGAAGATCAGCTCAATTCGCTTGATGCGCAGAAGCAGTTCTTTCGGGAGTACACCGGCCGCACCGGTGACAACCTCATTCGGCTGTATGCCGACGAGGGTATATCCGGCACCAAGATCCGCAACCGTAAGCAGTTCCTGCAGATGATGGAGGATGCCGAACACGGTATGTTCGACATGGTGGTCGTCAAGGACATCTCACGCTTCGCCCGCAACACGGTCGATCTTCTCCAGAACATCCGCAGGCTAAAGGCGCTCGGCATAGAAACGCAGTTCCTTACCGCGAACATGACGAGCATGGGCAACAGCGAATTCGTTCTGACCATATTCGGCGCTCTTGCGCAGGAGGAAAGTCTGAACACCTCCAAGCGTGTCAAGTTCGGCAAAAAGCTGAACGCCGAAAAAGGGCGCGTTCCGAACATCGTGTACGGCTATGACAAGACCATCGGAGAATACTTCCACCTTGCCATCAACAAAGAGGAAGCCGCCATAGTCAGGCAGATCTTCGACTGGTACATCAACGGTGCATACGGAGCGACGAAGATAGCCAATATGCTGAACGAGCGCGGTCTCATAACCAAACGCGGCTGTAAATGGAGCTGCAACGGCGTCTGCCGCATCATCAACAACAGGCTCTACACCGGCAAGATCATCAACGGCAAACAGGAGGTCGAGAATTTCCTGACCGGCAAGCGTAATGACAAGCCCGAAGATCAATGGATGGTCGCCGACCGTCCGGAGCTGCGGATAATCGACGACGAGACCTTTGAGACGGCGCAGCGGCTCATGGCTGAACGCGGCACTCAGTTCAAATTGAACGCCAAGCGTCACAGCAATCAATACCTGTTCTCAACGCTCATCAGATGCAAGGAATGCGGCTGGTCATTCCGGCGCGTATCCCGTACTTACAAGGAAACATACATACGCTGGACGTGTACCGCGCACAACGGTGCTATGGGCGCTGACCGCTGTAAGAACGCCGTCAGAATTGACGAGGGCGAGCTTATCAGCACGATCGAGCAGTACTTCGCAGACATCCTCTCCAATAAAAAGCAGGTCATCGCGAAGGTGGTCGAGGACTTTGAAAAGGCATACAGAACCAAGGATGAGAACGCCGAGCGCGAACATGAGCTGAAAA
>JAZQNC010000339.1:0-3775 GCA_045627165.1 Eubacteriales bacterium | reverse complement strand
CAATTCAGACTGCCGTACTTACCGATGATGATTCCTACGATATGTACGCAGGTCACGCTATCGTTTCCGGCGGAGCTGCTGTAAACAACGTATTCCGCAACTGGAACGATATGCCGTACATCAACTTTGAAAAGCCCTGGTGGAACAGCAACTCCGTAGAGGCTCTGCAGATGAATAACGTCATCCTTCTTATGCCGAGCTATATGACATCCACGGTTGTCGAAAATACATACTGTATGTTCTATAACAAGAACATGGCTGCCGACTATAACCTCCCCAACATCTATGAAATCGTATTTGACAACGAATGGACTCTTGAAAAGATGCGCACTACCGTAGAAGGCATTTATGAAGACCTCGACGGTAACGGAAAACAAGGTCCCGACGACAAATACGGTCTTGCTCTCACTGCTCTTTCTCCCGCTGTAACATTTACCTGGGCCTTTGACTGTCCTATCGTAAGCTTTGATCCCGATGACGGCTATTCTGCAACCATCGAGATGGAAAGCCAGGCCACATACGACAAGTATGCCGCTCTCTGGGATCTCTATTATGAAACCGAAGGCGTTACGGTAAAGGGCGACGACCACGGTTATGCTCAGACAGTATTCGCAAAGGGTAATACGCTTCTCGCTCCCGCATTATTCGGTTACGCTACAACAACGCTCCGTGACTTTGAGCCTGACTATGCTATCATTCCTTATCCTAAGTATGACGAGCAGCAGGAAGCTTATTATTCCATGATCGACGGCGGTCATGCGATCTGCGGTATCCCGAAGACGATCCGCGACGATGAAAAGGTCGGAATCATCACTGAAGTAATGACAGCCGAGAGCTGGAAGACAGTCGTTCCCGCATATTACGACGTCGCTCTCAAGGTCAAGGGAACACGTGACGAAGAATCCGTCCAGATCCTCGACATGATTCTTGATTCTGTTGTCGTTGACTTCACATATATCTTCGACAACTGGGAAGGTCTTGCATTCACCTTCCAGACTCTTCTCCAGGGCAAGAAGCCTGATTTCGCTTCATTTATCGAGCGCAACAAGAAGAAGAGCATCCGCTACTACGAAAAGGTTGTAAAGGCATTCGTAGAGTACGGCGAATAATCCCCTTAAATTCTCTCACGGAATAAAAATCAGGTACCCGTTTCGGATAGATTCGGGTACCTTTTTTGTGTGTCAGGCTTTTCTGTATGACGTTATATTGTAGTTTCTTATATCAAAGGTAACGTCATAATTGCCGTGGGTTTCAAATCCTATATTGTTTCCGTTGATGAAGAAATCCGCTCTTGTTACATGCTCGCCGAATATGTTGTCCCGGTTGGCAAGCTCAAGACAGCGTTCTATGTGGGGAACAAGGTCAAGCCTTACCTCGTGCCAGCTGTTGTCGGGCATCACATGACCGTCACCGCTAAATGATTTATCAAGACCGCCGAATGTGTCTTCGGTGGAAATGCTGTATATCATTTCGGTACCCACGCTGTCGCCGTTCCAGTATGTCTTTATTGGACCGCGGCTGTCAAACAGTCCGACTCCGAACCAGATAAAACGCTTTCCCGCCTCTCCGGTTGATTTCTTATAGGTCAGATAATAGTATGATACGAACTGACAGGCATTGATTCCTTCCCTGTTTGTTGTGTCACCGTAATCCGGACATTTTATGTCGAGAGAGAGGATAAGTCTGTCGCTGTCCGCGTCGTAGAATTTTCTTTCCTCATCACTTATGGTTTCACTGTCAAACAGAGGGACCTGCTCAAGCAGCAAATGAGGCCACAGCTCGTTTCCCGCCGCTCTGCCCTCATAAACATTGCGGGCGTTGAGGCGCATTGAAACCGATCTGTCATTCGGATCATAACGGACGGTCTTGGTAATGCCGTCGGTTATGGTATATTCATCCGATTCCTTTCTTTCGTTCCACAGACAGTGTTTTGAATGCCACTGTGCTATCAGCCATGAAGGCTTTTCCCTTGATTCCGGAAATCCTATATCTCCGAGTCTGACATAACCGTTTGGACCGTGTTTGGTTGCCATCACGGTAAATCCGTTTGTAAAACCGTCGTCCGCAAACAGCTTTCTGCTCTTATATTCCATAACTTCCGTTGCAATCACTTTCAGAATGTGATTCTCTTTCCGCTTTCACCGGATTCATATATTGCGTCCAGCATTATCTGAGCATAGTGAGCGTCGTCAACATCGGCGCCGCCTCTGCGTTCGCGTCCGAGAGCGATATCGACAAAAGTCTGCATCTGCGCGACATTATATTCTGCGGGAACCTCTACCTGATGATAACCGTTGTCGATTCCCTTATAGCATATTTCCAGCGGTACGCCGTTATCAAGGCTGTATACAAGTCCGCCCTTCTCACCGTAAACCTCAACACGCTGATAATTGCCTCTTGCATGAGCAAATCTCGTTATCTCAAACACTTCGCCTATGCCGCTCTTTGAACGCGCGAGATAATGAGAATAGTCGTCCACGTCAACAGGAAGCATACCGTCGCCGTTGGGGTCCTTGCGCTCATAGACAAACGTTCCGTTGTCGGCTGTTACGCAGGAATAATCGTCACCCGTCATAAAACGCACAAGGTCCAGCATGTGTACACCGAGATCGGCAAGGGTTCCTGTTCCGGAAATCTCGTGAGAGAAACGCCATACTCTCGGACAATCGCTGTTGCCCCAACCCTGGAAGTACTGCGCGTAGACGTGGAATATCTTTCCGAGCTTTCCGCTCTGTATTATATCTCTCGCGTAACGCGCCGCCGGAATAAAACGGTATGAGAAATTGATCATGTGCGGTACGGTCTTTTCTTTCAGCGCATCAACGAGACGCTGCGTATCTTCCGCAGTAAGACCGAGAGGCTTTTCACAGTCGAAAGGCTTGCCTGCCGCGAGAGCCGCAAGAGCCATATCCACATGAACGTTATTCGGCGTAGCTATCGTGACAGCATCCACATCTTCACAGTTTATCAGATCATGGTAATCGGCAAAGCGGTGAGCTTCGTCTATACCGAGCTTTTCACCCACTGCTTTAAGCTTGTCGGGTACGATATCACATATTGCCGTGATCTTCGCTTCATTGCATCCGAGCAATCCAGGAATGTGTACTCCGTTTGCTATTCCGCCCAGACCTATAATTCCTACTCTTAACATATTCCATTACCTCCGTAAAGGGTTAATTTATGTTTGATGTTGAGTTCGTTTACTTTTCAGCGGCAAATTCCTTAAGGCGCTCTCCGGCAATGCGGTATGTTGTCCATTCGTCCATTCTGGAAGCTCCGAGAGAAAGATAAAAATCTATACTCGGCTTATTCCAGTCAAGACATGCCCATTCAAGACGTCCGCAGCCTCTTTCTGCGGCAATGGCCGCCAAAGTGTGCAGAAGTCCCTTACCGTATCCCTTTCCTCTGAACTCCGGCATTACGAATAAATCCTCAAGATATATTCCCGCTCTGCCCAGAAATGTCGAGAAGTTATGGAAAAAGAGCGCAAAACCGACTTCTTTTCCTTCGCCGTTAAGCGCGAATATGACCTCAGCCTTTTTCTTTTCGAATATCCACTCACGCAGAATTTCTTCGTCCGCAACCACCTGATCTGACATTTTTTCATATTCGGCAAGCTGCTTTATAAAATCAAGTATGATCGGGACGTCGTTTTCCCGCGCAAATCTGTAATTAAAATCAGACATATTCATTCCTGCAATATATAATTATTTCAAAAAGGCACGGGACGAAAAGCCGCCCCATGCCGACAATATTTCTGTTATTTAATCTGTGC
>JAZQNC010000338.1:0-4969 GCA_045627165.1 Eubacteriales bacterium | reverse complement strand
GGCTTGTCGCGCCTGTCTGTATCGCTCTGTCGGATACCTCGCATATATATCAGTCCGGTCTGCCTCTCCAGTTCAACAATCACATAGATATCTAACAGATATATCTTTTCAGAATTCCACCTCGCAGCCGTCGTATGCGACTTCTATTCCGGAAGGAGCAAGACGCGCCGCCGTCTCGTCATGAGGCAGGTGAAGGGTGCGCGCGAGATGGCTGATGAAAAAGCGAGAGATATAAGGCTGAAGCGTCTTTTTCATCTCCTCGACCATGTGAAGGTTGTTGTGCTCGAAGATACGGTAATCCCCGTCACGGTCGCCTATCGTTCCGTCAAATACTCCGAGGTCTATATGAGTGCCTCTTATGGCACAGAATTCCTCGTAGCGTAGCCACGCTCCGTCGAGACCGTAGAACAGCTTCCTTTCGCCGTCGTCTATGATATAATGCACGCAGAAATCAGCGGTGCCGTGATTGCCGGGAAACACTGTGAGAGTATATTTTCCGACGGTAAGCTCATCGCCCGCGGAGCATCTGACAAACTCCGCTCCGCCCTCGACGAGACGTTCCAGCGTTTTTTCGTTGAAATGGTCTCCGTGAGGATGCGTGTTTATCACATACTTAACCGTACTCAGGTCATAGCCGAAGGTATCGGCAAATTCATACACCCAGGGTCCGGGATCTATGAGCAGTATGTCGTCCACGACCGCCGAGGACAGACGGCGGTGATCCTTATCGGTGCGTCCGGTAACGTCTCCCCAGTCGGCAGCGCCCGTTCCGAGAAATCTTATTTTCATTTCGTTATATTCCTTTCAGATATATTTGACAATATTCTATACTCAATAATCGTTTTTGTCAACAGTTTGAACGAGCAAGCTCCGACAAGCGTATATTTTCACGGCAAAAAATGCAGTTTAAGGACAAAAAACTATTGACAAGAGCGGGGTGTCGGTGTATAATATAGTAGTAATCAATACTACATCATATAATAGTCAATATCGCAGAGACAAATTCAATACCGACGTTTTAACGGAGGATTTATGAAGAAGCAACAGAATTATCCGCTGAACGAAGTAAAATTCATATCCACAATAAAAGAAATGCTCGACATGGCTGTCGAGGAGGACGGAGATAAAACAGCCTTCCGCTACCGCAGCGGTACCGACATCATCGACGTCACCTACCGGGAGTTTCAGAACGATACCATAGCCCTGGGCTCCGCTCTTACAAAAAGAGGACTCTGCGGCGGTCACATTTCCTGCATAGGAGAAAACTCCTACAAATGGCTCGTGACCTTTCTCACGGCTCTTAAATCCTCGGGAGTGTTCTGCCCTGTGGACAAGGAGCTTCCCGCGCAGGATATAGTGAACGTGCTCAACAGCAGCGACTGTGACGTTCTCGTTTACGCCGCGCCCTATGAAAGCGTTATAGAAGAACAGATAGAAAAGCTTGGCAATATCCGCTGCTTTATCGGCATGGGCAGAGAGGAACACTCGGAAGACGGGCGTTTTCTGTCCTTTGACCGTCTCATGGAGGAGGGCAGAGCTCTCGGAGAGGAAGACGTCTCCGCGTATACCTCCCAGACCTCCGACCCCAACGCGCTCAAGCTGCTCGTTTACACCTCCGGCACCACCGGAATGGCAAAGGGCGTAATGCTCACCGAACACAACCTCTGCTCGCTCATATATTACGGGCTCCAGGTTTCCACGGTATACGATACCTGCCTGTCGGTGCTTCCCTATCACCACACCTACGAATCGGTTGCCGGTATACTGGTATCGCTTCATATGCGCGCCACTATCTGCATCAACGACAAAATACGCAATGTGCTGAAAAATCTTCAGCTGTTCAAGCCCTCATACATCTATCTCGTTCCCGCCTTTGCGGAGTCCTTCTACAAAAAAATATGGGCGTCCGCTACCGAATCGGGAAGGGACAAGAGCCTGAAGCAGGGGATCATCGCCAGCCGCGCTCTCCGCGCCATAGGAGTGGACAAGCGCAGGGAGCTGTTCAAGACGATACACGATCAGTTCGGCGGCAGACTTCGCAAGATAGTCTGCGGCGGCGCGCCCATCCGTCCCGAGATCGGCGAATTCTTTGACGACATAGGCATTGACCTCATCAACGGCTACGGCATCACCGAGTGTTCTCCTCTTGTAGCCGCAAACCGTGACTTCTTCAACGATTCCTCCACAGCGGGAGTAAAGCTTCCCTGCGTTGACGTTAAGATAGTCGATACCGACAACGAAGGCAACGGCGAGATCTGCGTCAAGGGCGAGACCGTAATGCTCGGCTATTACAAAAATCCCGAAGAGACCGCAAAAGTCATGCATGACGGCTGGTTCTTCACCGGAGACTACGGTCACATCAACGAAGAGGGACAGCTCGTTATAACCGGACGCAAGAAAAATCTCATCGTGCTGAACAACGGAAAGAACATATATCCCGAGGAGATCGAAGGCTATATCCAGGCCATTCCCTACGTCGCGGAGGTTGTGGTCAGCGGAAACCGCGATGAAAGCGGCGGAGAGACCTCGCTCTGCGCCGAGGTATTTCTCAGCGAGGCAAAGATAAAGGAGCTCGGCATTACCGACCCCGAAGCCCAGCTGAAAAAGGACATAAAGAACAACTGTCGTCCTCTTCCTTCTTACAAGCAGATCCAGAAGATCGTCATCCGCGATACCGAATTTGAAAAGACCACGACGAACAAGATCAAGAGAAACTACAACAGGCAGGCATAAAAAAATAAAGATCAGGGAGTTAAGGATCAATGAAAAAGAGTACAGGTTTTATATCACTGCTGTTATGCGCGGCAATGGCTGCCAGCGCGCTCGCCTCATGCAGCGAAAAGCCGGAGGATAACACGGCAGATAATATCACAGATGAAGTGACCGAAGCCGTCGAGACGGTCGAAGAAGAAGAGCTCGACTCTCTCGAAGCCCGCAAGAAGGTTTCCGATAACCTTCCCGAAGCCGACTATGAGGGCGCTGATTTCAATATGCTCGTGCAGGAAGAATTCAGCTACGACGGTTTTGTTGAAGAGGATACGGGAGACGCGCTTGAGGAAGCTATCTACAATCGCAATCAGCGTATCGAGGAACGTTTCAAAATCAATTTAGCGTGCGAGGCGCTGCATTACGACAAGATAGGCGAAAATGTACGCAAGACCGTTAATTCCGACGACGACGCATATCAGCTGGTAATGAATCACATCATCCGTACCGGAAGCGACGTAATAAAGGGTGTTTACAGCGACTGGAACGGATATGAGTATATTGATACCACCCGTCCCTGGTACACACAGTATGCGGTAAACGACTGTGTGGTAAACGGCAAGCGTTTTATCCTGATAAGCGACGCGACGATTTCTTCCTACGAGCAGACCTTCTGCGTATATTTCAACAAGGCGATAGCTTCCGATTACAACATATCCGACGGCGATTTTTACAGCTGGGTACGCAACGGCGAATGGACTATCGACAAATATTCCGAGACCGCGGCAAAGGTATATAACGATCTCAACGGCAACGGCAGACGCGATAAGGGCGACGTTTTCGGCAACGAAGCGCTCGTCTGCTATTCAAACAATGCGCTCTGGGCATTTGAGCAGCCGCTGGTAGAGCTTTCCGACGAAGGCATCGAGATAGTTCTCAATACCGAAAAGACCGTCGAGATCATCGACAAGATGTACGACCTCTATTACAACAATGAAGGCACCTTCATCGTAGACAGCTATCCCGGGATCAAGACCGATTTCCGTGACGGAAGCTCCCTCTTCCTCATGTGTCATTTCTATCCCGCGCTCCATGAGCTTCGTGAAATGGAACAGGATTACGGCATAATCCCCTATCCTAAGTGGAATGAAGAACAGCAGAACTACAAGACCTGCATCGACGGAAGCTTTGACGTGCTTGTAAGTCCCAAAACCTGCCGCGATACCGAGATGGTCAGCATAATCACCGAGGCGATCTCGGCTGAAAGCTGGAAATCCGTCCAGACCGTATTCTATGATATTGCCCTCAAGGTCAAGGGCGCCCGCGATGAAGAATCCATCGAAATGATCGATATCGTGCTCGGCGCGCGCACCGTGGATTTCAGCTGGGTTTACTGCGGCTGGGACGGCTTCAACTTCATGGTACAGGATATGGTGGGCGGCAAAAAGAGCGGCAACCAGTTCGCGTCCTATTATGAAAAAAATCTGAAACCCAAGACCAGAGCATATAACAAGGCATACGATTATTTCTACGAAGGCTGATCTTCCGGACGATCCGCCGGAGATGATCCGATAAAAAACAGACATCCCGCCGAAAAGAGTACATAATCTCTTTCCGGCGGGTGCTTTTATTCGTTCAGTTCCTTTATTCTGTCGCGGAGATATGCCGCTCTCTCGAAATCGAGAGCCTTCGCGGCGTCCTTCATTTCCTTTGTGAGCTTCTCGATAAGGGCGGATTTTTCCTTTGCGGTGAGCTTCTTCGCGCCGAGCGCGGCATTGTCCTTCTTTGAACCGTTCTTACCCGCCTTCGGCGAGGATGATTTCTTTCCTATCTCGATAAGATCGCGCACCGATTTGATTATGGTCTGCGGAACTATTCCGTTTTCCTCGTTGAACTTCATCTGTATCTCGCGGCGGCGGGCAGTCTCATCCACTGCCGCCTTCATCGCGGGAGTTACGCTTTCGGCATACATTATTACCTTTCCGTCAGCGTTTCTCGCGGCGCGTCCCGCGGTCTGTATCAGCGCGGTCTCGCTGCGCAGCAGTCCCTCCTTGTCCGCGTCGAGGATGGCGATAAGAGATACCTCGGGAATGTCGATTCCCTCGCGCAGAAGATTTATACCTACAAGCACGTCGAACACGCCGAGACGCAGGTCGCGTATGATCTCCTGACGCTCCATGGTCTGCACGTCGGAATGCAGATAGCGCACCTTGACGTTCATGTCGGTCAGATAGGTGGTGAGGCTCTCGGCCATTTTCTTGGT
>JAZQNC010000337.1:0-4753 GCA_045627165.1 Eubacteriales bacterium | reverse complement strand
TAAGCTTCGCAAGGATATGCAGATAGAGCTTAAGAAGGTCCAGCAGAGAATGTCTATCACTTTCGTTTATGTAACACATGACCAGGAGGAGGCTCTGACAATGAGCGATACCGTCGTTGTAATGAGCGGCGGCAACATTCAGCAGATCGGCACTCCTCAGGATATATACAACGAGCCTGTAAATGCCTTCGTTGCGGACTTTATCGGTGCTTCAAATATCATGAGCGGAATCATGCACCACGATTACCTGGTGGAATTCTGCGGATGTAATTTCGAGTGCGTCGATAAGGGCTTCGGCGAGATGGAACAGGTTGACGTAGTCATCCGTCCAGAAGACATCAAGCTTGTTCCTCCCTCCGACACCACGATTAACGGCGTGGTTGAGACCGTAACCTTCAAGGGCGTGCATTATGAGATTATTGTCAATGCCTACGAGGATATATGGATGGTTCATTCCACCAAGGCTCCGCAGATCGGCGAGATAGTGGGAATCACTCTTACCCCCGAGGATATTCACATAATGAAGAAGAGCGAGCGTCCCAAGGTGGTGCGCTACACGCTCAACAAGCCGGAGGCTGAAGAAGATGCCGAAGACGAAGCAGAATAATAAGGCTGCGTCTACCGCCAGACGCCGCAACGCGATCGTATCGCCTCTGGTATCCGCACCCTACCTCGTTTGGATGGTGCTGTTTATTATCATTCCCCTTGTGCTCATAGGAGTATTCGCGTTTACCACAGACGTTCATTTCGATGCAAATAACGTGCTTATCGAAAACGACGTGTACGACTATATCATTTCCTGCGGCATAGACCCTGAGACCGGAATGTGCGAGGATGAAGAGGAAGCTTCCGAAGAAGCCGAAGAGATCGAGGAAGAGGTTTCCGAAGAAATCGAGGAAGAATCCGAAGAAGAGGTTTCCGAAGAATCCGATTTTGAATACGAAGAGGAAGAGGAGCCCGATATCTCGGACGTGGCATACCCCATTACTCAGAGGACTATCTTCTCTCTTGATAATATCCTCGCGGTATCCCAGTATTTTCCCGTGCTGATGCGTTCTGTATGGCTGGCGCTGATAGCCACGGTCATCTGCCTCGTGCTTGCTTATCCTCTCGCGTATCTCATTTCCCGTATGCGTCTCACACGTCAGCAGATAATGGTAATGCTTGTCATGCTGCCCATGTGGATGAACTTCCTGCTCCGCACCTACGCATGGATGACCCTGCTGGAAAAGAACGGCTGGATAAACCAGTTCTTCGGACTTTTCGGCGCAGGTCCCTTCAATATGATAAACACTCCCGGCGCGGTCGTGCTGGGAATGGTTTATAACTATGTTCCCTTCATGATCCTGCCTCTCTATTCCGTCATGGAAAAAATCGACGAGCGCACAGTGGAGGCTGCCGCCGATCTCGGAGCAAATTCTCTGCAGATATTTTCAAAGGTGGTACTTCCCCTTTCGCTTCCCGGCGTGGCAAGCGGAATCACGATGGTGTTTGTCCCCGCGGTAAGTACCTTCATTATTTCCCGTATGCTGGGCGGCGGCACCAATATGCTTATCGGTGACCTTATCGACCTGCAGTTTTTGGGCAACGCATACAATCCCAATCTCGGAGCCGCGATGTCGCTTGTGCTCATGGTATTCGTCCTGCTCTGCATGTCGATCACCAATGCCCTTGACAACGAAGATATGGAGGGTGTACTGCTGTGAAAAAAGCTGTTTCGCGTATTTATATCGGTATCGTGTTCGCGTTTCTGTACATACCGATTATAGTTCTTATCGTAAACTCCTTCA
The DNA here is from genome assembly GCA_045627165.1 of Eubacteriales bacterium. Classification (GTDB taxonomy): domain Bacteria; phylum Bacillota; class Clostridia; order Oscillospirales; family CAG-272; genus JAZQNC01. Next base: position 2,963 of record JAZQNC010000337.1, on the reverse strand, counting down.
ACGCTTCGAAGAGCCGTACCGTCTGGACGGGCTTTACCTTCGACTGGTATAAGAAGCTGTTTACCAATACGACAATAATCAATTCCCTGCTCAATACCCTGCTTGTGGCTCTGATAGCCTCTGTATTCGCAACGATACTGGGTACCGCTGCGGCGATAGGTATTTACAGCATGAAAAAGGGCGTGCGCTCCACGATCATCAACATCACCTATCTGCCGATACTGAACCCGGAGATAGTGACCGGTGTGTCGCTGATGCTGCTCTTTGTTGCCATGAAGCTGGATTTCGGATATATTACGCTTATCCTTTCTCACATTACGTTCTGTGTTCCCTATGTTATACTGAACGTAATGCCGAAGCTGAGACAGATGAACCGCAACGTATACGATGCGGCTCTTGACCTTGGCTGTAATCCCGCGCAGGCATTTTTCAAGGTCGTTATTCCCGAGATAATGCCCGGCATACTTACCGGTTTCCTCATGTCCATAACCTATTCGATAGACGACTTCGTAATCAGCTATTTCACCTACGGACCTACCTCGCAGACTTTGTCGATAACAATATTCTCCATGACACGCCGTAAGGTAAGCCCCGAGGTCAACGCACTTTCCGCTATCATCTTTGTGGTGATTTTCACCGTTCTGCTTATCATGAATTTCCGCGACGCCAGTGCGGCGAAGCGCAGTGCAAAGGCGGTGGAAAAATGAGCAGACGTATTTTCGCGCTTATCTTTGCCGTTCTGACAGTCATAATGTCGGTTCCCTTCACGGTCAGCGCCGCTTCCACCGAAAACTTCGAGTACAGCGACTGCGTTGACTGGAATAAATTCAGGGGCAAGAACGTTACCATCAACGTATACAACTGGGGCGAATATATCGCTGTAGAGGAAGAGGAAGGCGATTTCGACACGATCGCCGAGTTTGAGGAGCTTACCGGAATCAACGTGAACTACTCCAACTTCGCTTCCAACGAGGAAATGTACGCGAAGCTCCGTTCGGGAGGCGCGTCCTACGATATCGTCATTCCCTCGGACTATATGGTGGCGAGAATGATCAATGAAAATATGGTGGAGAAGCTCAATATGGACAACATCCCCAATTTTCAGAAGCTCATGCCCCGTTTTCAGACCAGCAGCTACGACCCCGGCAGCGAATATTCCATTCCCTATATGTGGGGTATCGTCGGAATAATCTACAATACCACTCTGGTGGATGAGGAAGACGACGTGGGAAGCTGGGATATTCTCTGGAATGAGAAATATGCCAACAATATTCTCATGTTCTCGAACTCCCGCGACGCTACCGGTATTGCCATGTTCAAGCTCGGATACAGTGTAAACTCTACCGACGAAGAACAGTGGAGAGAGTGTTTCGATGAGCTTTCACGTCAGAAGCCTCTGGTTCAGGCCTATGTCATGGACGAGATATTCGACAAGATGGGCGGCGGCGAGGCTGCGCTTGCTCCCTATTACGCCGGCGACGCTGTCACGATGATCGACGACAATCCCGATCTTGCTTTCTCTCTCCCGCGTGAGGGTTCGAACATCTTTAACGACGCCATGTGCATCCCCAAGGGCTCAAAGAACAAGGAAGCCGCGGAGATGTTCATAAACTTCATGTGCGAGACTCAGACCGCTCTTGCGAACTGCGAGTATATCGGTTACGGTACGCCTCAGGCAGAGGCATACGAGCTTCTTGACGATGAAGTGAAGAACGGTATTTCCTATCCTCCGGATGAGGCTCTCGAAACGCTTGAGGTCTTCGACGCGCTTCCGACTGCTACGACAAAGCTTATCGACCAGCTCTGGACAGAACTTATGAGCGAAAGCGGAATCAGTCCCTGGGTCACTCCCGTATTCATGGTTGCCTCGATAGCTCTCATCATATTCATCAACCTCCGCCGTCACGCAAAAAAGAAGGCAGAGGGCAGATAACAGGTATCTTAAAAAGTCGTTTTCATCACGGAAACGACTTTTTCTGTTGACAGGCAGAGCCGGATAGGGTATAATAAGAGGAATAATTCCGCGGCGGACAACGGTATTTGCATCCGTCCGCAGACCTTACTGAAGAGGGTATGATCTTTATGGAAAAAACAGGCTATCGTACCGAGCACGATTCCATGGGCGAAATGCTGGTACCGTGCGATAAATACTGGGGTGCGCAGACACAGCGCAGCTATGAAAATTTCAGAATCGGCGGCGAGAAAATGCCCGCCGAGATAATCCACGCCTTCGGGCTGCTCAAAAAGGCGGCGGCGACTGTAAATCACCGGCTTGTGCCGAACCGCATGACCGACGAAAAGCTGGAATATATTACACGCGCCGCCGATGAAGTGGCTGAGGGTAAGCTGGACGGGCATTTTCCTCTGGTGGTGTGGCAGACGGGAAGCGGCACCCAGTCAAACATGAACGTAAACGAGGTAATAGCCAACCGCGGAAACGAGCTTGCGGGGAAGAAGCTCCTTCATCCGAATGACGACGTAAATATGTCCCAGTCCTCAAACGATACCTTCCCCACCGCGATGCACATTGCGGCGGCACTCGAAACAAAAAACAGGCTCATGCCCGCGATAAAGACTCTTATCAGAGCATTTGAAAAGCTTGAGGAGGAAAACGAGGGCATAATAAAAAGCGGACGCACGCACCTTGAGGACGCGACGCCCATTAAGTTCTCGCAGGAGATCTCGGGTTGGAGAAGCTCCCTTGAAAGAGATCTGAACAATATCGTCATATCCATGGAAGGAGTAAGCTGTCTTGCTCTCGGAGGCACCGCGGTCGGTACCGGACTGAACGCCCCGAAGGATTTCGGGCATGATGTGGCGGCTGAGCTTTCACGGCTGACGGGACACCGCTTTTACAGGGCTGATAATTTCTTCCACGCTCTGACCTCAAAATCCGAGCTGGTATACGCTCACGGAGCTTTGAAGGCTCTGGCGGCCGATCTGATGAAGATCGCCAACGATAT
>JAZQNC010000336.1:0-10764 GCA_045627165.1 Eubacteriales bacterium | reverse complement strand
GCAAATTTGGTCACCAGGTCAGCCATCTTTTCGGTGTTCATGTCGAGATAAATATGATTTTCCTCATCACGGGAGGTCATGAACTGATTTGAACCCGCCATGAAGCTGATCATCTTGGAACACTCGTCGAAGCTTACGCCCTGAAGATCATCGCCGTCGATTTTGCCGTCGCCCGAAAGGTCGATCGTAGAGGAGACTGCCATTTCAAGGAACTTATCGACCGTCCATGTTCCGGTGTATACCATTTCATAGGGATTTTCCATATTGTACTGAGCTATAACGTCCTTGTTGTACAGAATGGTATAGGGACAGGGAAGCATATAATCGGAAACGCCGAAAATGGTGCGGCTGCCGAGACGGAGCACGTCCATCATTCTCTGGTTCCACCACTCGGCCTCTGTGTTGATATAGGAAAGGTCGTCGAGATTGAGCATATAGTTGGAAGCTCCGAATTCGGAAACGCCGCCGATGCAGTGGGTGAGCACAAGCTGATATGCGTCGTCTCCCGCCGCGATGGACTGCTTGACTTCCGCAACCTGCGGATCGTAGGAGGATGAAGCTTTCTGACCTATCTTCACGTTGAGATATTCCTCGACGAATCTCTTGCGCTCGTAGATGGAGTCGTTCATGGCGTCGCCGGTTTCCTCTTCCGCGAAGAAGTAGCTGTTATATCCCTGCCACGGGAAATAGCTTACGGTAAAAGACGCGCTCTCGAAATCCAGATCGTCCGGAACATTATGAGACGGACGGAGATTTTCTTCCTCCGTTTCGGCGGCGGTGATTTCTGACGTGCCCTGATCGTTTTCCTCTGTCTTTTCGGCGCAGGAAGCGCAGATCACCGTGACGGTCAGAATTGCGGCAAGAAGAACTGCCGATATGATTCTTTTCATTGAGGTGTTTTCCTTTCGTGTTTCACATTTTATTCGTGCATTATTGTAACATATATGAAGGTCTTTGTCAACCTTAATCCGCGGTAATATGTGAGGACATTTTTTGATAAAAAGCTTTACAAATCCTTATACCTGTGATAGAATGAATCCGGTAATTTTATGTCGTTCTACCGCGTTTTTGAGGTATTATATTTCAGACTGAAAGGATAAGAAAATGAAACGGATATTATCAATCGTTCTGCTTGCGGTGATGCTGATCTCCGCGGCAGCCTGCCAGGATTCACCCGAGGTAATCGACAACTTCTACGACACTTCCTCTCTCGGTTCTGACGAAGCCGAAGAAACCGAATATGTTCCGACAAGCAACGTCCCCGAAGGTACTGTGTACAACGGGCGCACTTTCACGCTTGCAAGCTCGGATTATAATCAGTATCATCTTTCCTTTGTGGAGGAGGCTAACGGGGAAGTGCTCAACGACGCGATCTACCGTATGCAGCAGATCACCGAGGACACTCTCGACGTCAAACTCGCCGAAACCAAAAACGAAGTCAGCGGATTTCCAAAGGCGCTTGACGATATGATCATGGCGGGTGATAAGACATGGAACGCAGTGAGCAGCCTTGACCGTTTCGCCGTAACGATGATGCTCAACGGTTCGCTCATACCGCTTGAGGATGTTCCCTATATTGACCTTGAAGCGTCATACTGGAATCCGGTAATGGCTCATCAGCTCTCATCGGGCAACAGAACCTATTACGCCGTATCTTCTTCAAATATCCTTACGCTGGTTTACACCTCCTGCGTATATTTCAACAGCCGTATCATGAATGATTATTCAAACGGAGCGGACGAACTGTATGACCTTGTGGATGACGGAAAATGGACCTATGACAGACTGCTTGAGTACGCGGCGCTTGTGACCGACGATATCGACGGCAATGGCAGGATGAACAAGGAAGACAGATGGGGCCTTACCTCCTTTGACTGGGATGTGTTCGCCACCACCTACCTTGCAAGCTGCGACCAGTATACCATGCACAAGGATGAAGACAATATCCCCGTACTCAGCGTTGAGGACGAGCGCATGAATACGATGATGGAAAACGCGCACACAATATTCCATTGCGATGACGCTTTCAGCAGCTCCGCGCGCTTTACCTGCGAGCCCTTTGCGAGCGGAAACGCGCTCTTCCTCTTCGGATATTTCTATGCCGTGTCAAACCTTTCCGACATGACCGACGATTACGGAATCGTTCCTCCTCCGAAGTATGAGGAAAGTCAGAAGAATTACTATTCCGAGACCTACGACGCAATGTATACAGCGGTTCCGATTTCAGCCGACGATACCGACTTTTCGGGAGCGGTGCTGGAAACTCTGTCCTTTGTGGGCGCGAACAACATAATAGGCGCGTATACCGAGACAACGATGAAATATAAAAAATCCCGCGACGAGCGCACCATTGACATGATCCAGAAATGTATTGACGGGCGCGTCATAGATACGGGAGTGATATATCTCTTTGACTATTTCGGATATGACGTACTTTTCGCAAACGTTATCAATCAGAAAACGTATAAATATACATCCTATGCCGCTTCGAGAGTAAAGAACGCCCAGAAGCGTCTTGACGAAATCGTTGCCGTCATGAACGGCGTTTCGGAGTAATAAGAAGAATAAAGAAAAGCATAATAAGCAGAAAAGAGGAAACAGTATGCTTACCGAAAGAAATGTAACTACGGAAGGTCTGCGCGGCGAGATGCGCACGCCTCCTAAAGGTAAATTTGTCCGTGATTATTACATGGGTATCGGTTACAAGAGCAATCTTGCGGCTCCGGTGCCGGTGGCACGCGCCAACGCCTTCCGATACTCCATAACCCATACGCCCAAGATTATTTACGACAACGACCTCATTGCCGGTACGATAAAGGGACAGTATGAAGAAGGAATAGACGACGGGGACATCGCGTTCTATACGAACTATGTGAACCGTTTCGGACGCCGCGGCTGGCTTCAGGGCTGCGACCACTACGCCTCCGCATACGACAGGCTTATAGAAATGGGCGTCGGCGGAATCCGCGCCGAGATAGCTCAGTCGAAGAAGGTCCATGCCGATGAGCGCAAGAATCTGGAATTCCTCGAAGCCTGTGATATATCCATGCTGGGATTTTCCGAAATGATAAAGCTCTACGGCGAGGCTGCCGAAAAGAAGGGCTTTGACGATATCGCACAGACCTGCTTCGCCATAGAAAACGACGCTCCGAGATCCTTCCGTCAGGCTCTGCAGCTTGTATGGTTCGCGCATCAGTGCTATCTCTACCAGGGACTTTACGCAATGGCGCTGGGACGCATCGACCAGTATCTGTACCCTCTCTATAAGCATGATATAGACAACGGCATAATCACCCGCGCCGAGGCTCAGCTGCTTCTCGAAAACGTGTTCATGAAGATAGGAGACAACCGCACCTGTTACGGCGGCGACGACGTATGCAATATCTGCGTGGCGGGCGTGACTCCCGAGGGCGAAAACGCCACCACAGACCTTACCTTCGACGTGCTCCGCGCAGTAAGAGTCTGCAATATTCCCGGCCCAAACCTTTCCGCGAGAATAAATCCCCTTACTCCCGACAGCTTTCTCGAGGAGGCTCTCGAGGTCATCGGTACGGGTCTCGGTTATCCCGCGCTGATGAACGATATCGTTCATATTCCCGCGCTCAGGCGCATGGGCTATGACGAAAAGGACTGCAACAACTTCTGCATGGTGGGATGTATCGAAAACTTCCTTCCCGGAATGCAGCCCCCCTGGTCTGACGGCAGATTCGATAACGTGAAATATCTCGAGCTTACCCTTAACCGCGGAATAGATATGCTCAACGGCGCGAGAAGCGGTATAGATGTGGGAGACCCGACCGAATGGAAGACGATGGACGACTTCATCGCCGCCTACGAAAAGGAACTTCGCTGGGGTGCTGAGGAGTACGCGAACCAGATACATCTTGAAAATTACAGATACAACAACGAATTCTACTGCAATCCCTTCATGTCCTGTCTGACCTACAAGTGCGTTGAGCGGGGACTTGATATCTGCAACGGCGGCACGATCTATCCCGCCGCTCACGGAGCCTGCTGCATGGGTATCGGTACGGTCACGGATGCTCTTTCGGCGGTTGAAAAGTGCGTATACACCGATAAGACCGTATCCATGGAGACGCTTATCGCCGCGCTCAAAGCAAATTACGAGGGCTATGAGGACGTGCGTCAGACCCTTCTCGCCGCTCCGAAATACGGAAACGACTGCGACGAGACCGACAAGTGGGCGGTATGGTTCGTTAAGTTCAACGCGGAAATGTTCGACAACTACCGTCTGCAGGACGGCGGACGCTTCTATACCGCTATCGCGTCCAACGTCTCGAATATCGGAGCCGGTTCAGGCTGCGCCGCTTCTCCCGACGGACGAAAGGCGAGAGAGCCTCAGAGCGACGCCGCTTCTCCTACCTACGGACGCAATACCCGCGGTCCTACATGCACGGTGAAATCCCTGACCAAGCCGGACTATTCATACGTTGCCTGCGGAACGGTCGTGAACCAGAAATTCTCACCCGCGATCTTCAAAGGCGAGAACAACATAAAGCGTCTCGCCGCGCTTATCCGCGTGTATTTTGAACGCGGAGGTCAGGAGATGCAGATAAACTCTGTTTCCCGCGCTACGCTTATCGACGCTATGGAGCATCCCGAGAACTACCGCGACCTTGTTGTCCGCGTTTCGGGCTTCTCGGCTTATTATGTGACGCTGGACCGCAGCGTGCAGCTTGACATTCTCAACAGAACCGAATACGTCTGATGCCTTCAGAACGGGAGATATCTGATCAACATGAATATTTTCAACATACAGCATTTTTCTATCGGAGACGGCTTCGGAATAAGATCGACGGTATTTTTCTGCGGCTGCAATCTCCGCTGTCCCTGGTGTCATAATCCCGAATCCATTTACGGAGAGGGAAAGGAAATGAGCATAGATGAAGTGGTCGCCGACGTTATGGCGGACAGAGAGTTTTACGACCGTTCAAACGGCGGGGTTACTCTGTCCGGCGGCGAGCCTCTGCTCCACTTCGACGACTGCCTCGCGCTGGCGAAGCGTTTCAGAGCGGAAGGAATCAACGTGGTCATAGATACCGCGCTGGCCCTTCCTCTGGACAGGCTGAAGGAAATAGCCGGATATACCGACAGCTTTTTCGTCGATCTGAAAACCGCCGACGAGAGCAGATTCGCTTCGGTGATCATGGGCGACTGGCACACCTATCTGCATAATCTGGATACCCTGTCCGATCTCGGAGCGGATATGGTGTTCCGTATCCCCCTTATTCCGGGCTTCAATATGGACGAAAAGTCTGTTGACGAAATGATCGCTCTGGCAAAGATATACGGAAACCCGTTTACGCTTCTTCCTTTCCACCGTATGGGCTCTGCAAAATATACAGAGCTCGGAAGAAAATATGAATATGCCGACGTTCAGCCCTCGTCCGGAGAAGAAATCGAAGCCGTAAAAAAGCGTTTTCTTGACGCTGGATTGAGAGAAGCGGATGTATGATAAACTGAGATCGGCCTTCTTCATTTCTCTGCATGAGCTGAGGGGACGCAAACGTGAAACGCTGGTAACGGTGTGCATAACCACCGCCGTGCTGCTTGCGCTTATCATGCTGATGATGTTCCTCGAAGCCCAGTGGCGAGCCGAGGTGATGCCCGAGAATAGCGAAAACTATCACTTTTTCATAAAATCGTCTCTGTCTTCTTCCGAAAAGGCGTGGATAAACGAGCAGCCCTATGTTCAGTGTACCTACGATATGGGCGACGAATTCCGTGTGCGTGTGACGTGGGAATATGCGGGCTCTTCTATCGAGTGCTGCTGGAGAGTATTCGACCATTTTGACCTGTGGTCGAGAAGTCCATATGCTGAGCCCTATCGGAAAAACTACGATGCATTTGTCCAAAAATATAAAGCACTGTGGTACGGCGCCGAGAAGAAAAACGGTTACACCATAGCCGAAATGTCTGCCATAGGCGCGCGCTCTGAAATGAGATTTTATGTGCGAAACCGGCATTTCTGCACGCTTACCGGTACGAATTATGTTGTTCGTCCCGACAATATGCTTCTTGTAATGCTGTTCGCGCTTTTCCTCGGGATGTCGATAACTCTTGTTTATTCCGAAAAATACCGAAGGGGCATGGTCAGATACGGTACGCTCAGAGCCGTCGGCTTTGAAAAATGGCAGATATTCGCGGTGTTTATTTTCAGCGCGCTGATAACGTTGCTGATTTCGCTGATACCCGCGTCGATACTCGCCTTTGCCGTGGTGAAGCTGTTCGATATACTGTCCTCGATGTTTGAACAGGACACGTTCTTTACTCTTCTTGATTATGTTCCCGTATCCAATATCCTGCTTTCCTTCTGCGCGCTGCTTGCTGCGGTGGCGGCGGGAGCTTTCGCGGTGTGTTTCAGATACAGGAAGGGAGAGATCACCGATCTTCTCCACGCCAAAGAGGTCAACGAGGTTGCCTACGCCGAAAAGACCTCCGACAGCTTCGAGAAGGCGGAAAACGCAGGACTGTACCCGAAGCTCTATTCCTCAAGAAGAAAAAAGGCGGAGCTGATAATTGCACTTATCACAATAATCATGATACCCCTTCCGGTTTATTATATCCTGCTCTGTTTAATTCTCGCTTTCGGCGGGGAGGATTTCTCAAAGCTCCAGCTGGCGTATTTTATTTTCCAGACTCTGATACTTGCGCTTACCGCCGCCGGTGTTATAATAATGTCGGCGCTTTACCGTCTGAGAGGACGTATGCGCGAGCTTTCGACTCTCAGAGCCATCGGTATGTCGGTTGACGAGGTGAAATCGGTCATCAGATACGGCGAGCTTCGTCAGGCGAAGCTGTCGGCGCTGCTGTCAGGCCTTCTTCTTGCCGCCGTGATGATAATGATGAAGGTTTCGATTTCATCCAGAAGCGGATATGTCATCGTATATACGGCGACTGTCCTTGCCTTCGGAACGGTGCTTTCTCCGCTGACCTATGCGGTGATACTCGGTCCGCAGCTTCTGGGAATAAAACTCGGATGCAGAGCGATATCTTCGGACAATATTACCGACAGTATAAGAGAGGTGGAATGATATGATAAACGACGGCGAATATACGAATTACGACAAAAATGCCGTGCTTCAATGCAGAGCGCTGAACAAGACCTATTTTCAAGGAGATACCCGTATTCTCGCGGTTGACGACTGTTATATTACCGTACAGAAGGGAGAATTTGTTTCGATAACCGGAACCTCCGGATCGGGAAAATCCACTCTGCTTCATATCCTCGGCGGGCTTGACCGTCCGACCACGGGCGAGGTATACGTTACCGGCAAGGATATATATAAAATGAAGGATAAGGAAGCCTCGGCTTTCCGCAACAGAAAAATCGGCTTTATCTTCCAGTCCTTCAATCTTCTCGATGTGCTGACCGCGAAGGAAAACATCCTTATGCCGCAGAAGATAGCCGGAGATGCCCATTATCCGAGATATTTTGAGTATCTCGCCGAAAAGCTGAAGATCTCCGACCGTCTCAATCACCTGCCCTCGGAGCTTTCGGGAGGTCAGCAGCAGAGAGTGGCTGTTGCACGCGCTCTTATCAACCGTCCCGACCTGCTTTTGGCCGACGAACCGACGGGAAATCTCGACAGAAATTCCGCGGACGAGCTGATAAAGCTGCTTCTCGAAACGCGAAGCGAACTGAATCAGACTCTTGTCATGGTCACTCACGACGAAAAGATAGCCGCTCTCGCCGACAGGATGTTTGTCATGGACAACGGCAGACTCAGAGAGAAATGATTCCGAAATAAACAGAGATACCCGCAGATGCTGATGTCTGCGGGTATTTTGGTTATGAGAATGACGGATTATCTGAACTCTTTCGTCATTCCGTCAAGATAGATTCTGCGTCGCATGATGTCGTAGTCCTCTATGTTTGCTGCTTTGCTCACCGCCGAGGCGATGTATTCGGGATTGAGATAGCTGTCATTTTCCGCTGAAAGTATGACGTTTATGCGGTTTTCCGAGAATGAGATCTTTCCTATATATGGAACGATATCCGTTTCCTTTTCGCCGCTCTTGCTTTTCTTCATTACGACATAGGGAGAATTAAATATGTTTTTTGCGCTTTCGATATTTCCGGCAAAGTCGATATCGTATTCCGCCCATTTGATTATGTTGAATTTTGTCTGAGGACGGTATACCTCGAGAATTTTCATCTCGTCGGTAAACTGCGCGTCAAGGCGGGAAAGGAAGTCGCTTTCGGATATTTCCGAATTCATTTTGATATCCATATATTCGGTAACGCTCTGAGTGCCTATGGAAAGGGGAAGGGCGAATACCATTTTCGGATGAGGATTGAAGCCTTCGGTATACCAGACGGGAAGCTTCGCGCGGATGAGCGCGCTTCTCATTGTGCGGCAAAGGTCAAGATGAGATATAAACTGCATTGATCCCGTCTTTGTGAATTTTACTCTGTAATTTTCGGGCACCATCTGTTCTTACCTCCGAGCTTGTTTGCTCCGCAGCCGCTACAGCCTTCCGCGCAGTTGCAGGTCGTTTTTCCTTCGTATGCCTTATGGCGTTCACGAAGCAGGAATTCCTTTGTCACGCCGCAGTCGATAATATCCCAGGGAAGAACCTCATCCTCTCCGAATTCACGGTTGGCGTAGAAGGCGGGGTCGATTCCGCAGGCGGCGAATATGTCGAGCCACTTATCATAGTCAAAGCACTCGTCCCAGCCGTCGAAGCATATTCCGCGTCTGTGAGCTTCGAGCAGGGCGGCGCAGAGCTTTCTGTCTCCGCGGGCAAATACCGCTTCAATGCGGCTGACCTTCGCTTCGTGCCAGTTGTGCTTTATCTTGCGGTCGGTGATACAGCTGTTGAGATACTGCTGTTTTTCACGAAGCGTTTCGAGGCTGTCCTGAGCTTCCCACTGGAAGGGAGTAAAGGGCTTGGGAACAAAGCAGGCGACGCTTATGGTAACGCCGACGGGACGGACGCGCTTTACGTTTGGATTGCGGTAATAGGAATCCACGACGTGCAGCGCGGTCTGTGCGATACCCGCGATATCCTCGCAGGTCTCGGTGGGGAGTCCGTTCATGAAATATAGCTTGACGCTGTTCTTGCCGGCTTCAAAGGCAACGGCACAGGCGCGGAGAATCTCTTCTTCGGTGACGTTCTTGTTTATGACGTCGCGCAGACGCTGAGTTCCGGCTTCGGGCGCAAAGGTTATTCCCGAATTGCGCACAGAGGAAACCTTGTCCATAAGCTCCTTCGTGAAGCTGTCGGCCCGGAGAGAGGGCAGAGAAAGATTGACCTTCGCCGGGTCTGTCCATTTCAGCATGAGGTCTGTCATCTCGTCAACGCTGCTGTAATCGCTGATGCTCAGCGAGCAGAGCGAAACCTCGTCATAACCTGTATTGTCGTAGAGACGGTGAGCCTGAGCGCACACCGTTTCGGCGGATTTTTCGCGTACCGGCTTGTAGGTGCTTCCCGCCTGACAGAAACGGCAGCCGCGGATGCAGCCTCTGTTGGTCTCGACAACTATTCTGTCCTGTACCGTTTCGATATAGGGCATTACCACCTTATCCGGGAAATAAACACTGTCAAGGTCTTCGATAATGCGCTTTCTCACTCTGACGGGCACATTTTCATCCTTGGGGGTATAGGCCTTTACGGTGCCGTCGTCGTTGTAGCTCACATCGTATAGCGAGGGAACGTAGAATCCCTTGAGCTCCGCGGCGCAGGCATGGAGAAAAGCCTTTCTGCTGTAGCTTCCGCTTTCCTTCATTCTTATATACAGATCGGTAAACTCCAAAAGAGCTTCTTCGCCTTCTCCGATGGAAAACAGATCGAAGAAATCGGCAACCGGCTCGGAATTATATGTGCATGGACCGCCGCCAATCACGATGGGGTCGTCGTCGCCGCGCTCTGAGGCAAGCAGAGGAATACCGCCCAGCTCAAGTACACTCAGCACGTTTGTGTAACACAGCTCGTACTGAAGCGTGAAGCCCACAATATCAAAATCGCACAGCGGGTCGCCGCTTTCGTGAGCGCAGAGCTTCATGGAATTTTCACGGAGCTTGTCCGCCATGTCGAGCCACGGAGCATAGGCTCTTTCGCACCAGATATCATCGCGGGAATTGAGCACTCCGTAAAGAATGCGTATTCCGAGATTGGACATGCCTATCTCGTAGGAATCGGGGAAGCAGAAGGCGAAGCGGGCTTTGACTTTCGCCTTGTCCTTCATCACCTGACCGAATTCCCCGCCGGTATACCGTCCCGGCTTTGAAACGCTTTTCAGCAGTGTGTTGTAATTCATTGTTGTTTTTCCTTTTTGCAAAACGAAGATTCTATCAAAATACGGCGGATGACATCAGCTCCGCCGTATCTGAATATATTACCGATATTGATTTAATTTCTGAGCTTTCCTATACACATTCTTGCGATGATCACCACAGTGATTATCCAGAACAGCTGGTAGAGAGCCACAAAGAAGGAAGGAACGGACGTTGAGCCGCCCAGCACCATTATCACCGCCGAAACGATGAGGCTGACTGCCACCGATATGAGCTTCAGCGTTACGCCGCCCTTTGTTGCGGAGCCGACCTTTTCGCACAGCGAAAGCGCCTGCATGAGGGATTTCGCCGAGCTCTTGGATACGATTCCGCTTTCCGCGCTTTCGGTAAGCTCGTCGGCTTCGGTCATGCTTCTCATGCGGATGACCTTGACCGGATACTTGGAGATCTGTATCTTGGTAGAGAGCATGGAATCGTTGATATTGGGATCGAATGTCTTGAT
>JAZQNC010000335.1:0-2060 GCA_045627165.1 Eubacteriales bacterium | reverse complement strand
ATACAACATTGAAAGCCTTGTTACCGGCGTTACTGATCGTCCCGAAGTATACAAGCTGATAATCACTGTTATTGCCACCCAGGATGAGACCGCGCTGATGATACGTCAGCTCGGACGCATCATGGAAGTGATAGACGTATGGGAAACAACCGAAAGAGACTGTGTTACCCGCGAGCTTATGTTCATCAGAGTCAGCTGCAGCGCGGAGAAGCGTTCCGAAATACTGCGCACCGCCGACGCGCTCGGCTTTGAGATAGCGGGAGTAGGCGTTGACAGCGTTGTGGTCCAGGTCATTGGAGATGACGCGAGACTTGAGGTAGCGGTTCGTTCCTTCGAGCCCTACGGTATCACCGATACGATACGTTCGGGAGCCGTAACCGCGGAGCTGTGATATAACAGAACAAAATCATTGAATAAAATTTATCCTAACGGAGGAAACAAAATGGGAAAGATTAAAGTCGGAGTATTCGGCGCGGGACGCGGTATGTCCGCGGTCAATCAGCTCCTTAACGACCCTGAAGTGGAATTTGTCGCTGTATGCGATAAATATAAGCCGCTGCTCGATCAGTGCCGTCAGGTGGCGGAAGCGGCAGGGCTGTACAAGGTTGCGTATTACGAAAAATTCGATGACTTTATTCAGCACGATATGGACGCGGTCATATGCGCAAACTATGCTCATGAACACGCCAAGTTCGGTATCCGTCTTCTCGAATCGGGAAGACATATCATGACTGAATGTCTCGTGTCCGCAAACCTTGCCGAAGCCGTTCAGCTCTGCGAGACGGTGGAAAAGACCGGAAAGGTCTACGCCTATGCGGAGAATTACTGCTACACTCCCGCGCGTCTTGAAATGAAGCGCCGTTACCGCAACGGCGATATCGGACAGCTCATGTACGCGGAGGGTGAATATCTCCACGACTGCTCGGTAATATGGCCGCAGATAACCTACGGCGAGCGCAATCACTGGAGAAACCTCATGTCTTCCACCTTCTACTGCACTCACGCGATCGGTCCTATCCTTTACATGACCGGACTCCGTCCCACAAAGGTAGTAGGATTTGAAACGCCGAATATGCCTTTTATGAACAAGCTCGGCACACGTTCGGGTACGCTCGGATGTCAGATGCTCGTGCTTGAGAACGGCGCGTTCATGAAGAGTCTCCAGTTCAATATCAAGCATCCCGAACATTCGCACTATCAGCTCGACGGTGATCTCGGCGGATTGAAGGATTACAACGGAACGCTTCAGGCATATATAGAAGAACCCGATCACAATCAGCAGGGTAAGCGTGAGGAATATGTTCCCACAGCCGAATTTGAGGAAGCCGCAAGGACAGGACACGGCGGCGGCGACTATTTCACCACATACTACTTTATCCGTTCCATTCTCGGCGACGAGGACGCGAAGAAAAAGAGCATAAACGTGTATCAGGCCTGCGATATGTCCATGCCGGGCATTCTCGCTTACCGTTCCATTCTTGAAGGAAACACCCCTCAGTACGTGCCCGACTTCCGTCTCAAGGAAGACCGCGATAAGTACCGCAATGACACCTTCTGCACATTCCCGGAGGCAGCCGGCGACATGTATGCCGACAACAACGCCTACGGCGATCCCGAAATTCCGGATTCCGTATTTGACGAGGTGCGCCGCCGCTGGGAAAACGGTATTCCCGGCTGATGGTTCAGGTCTGAAACAAACTGATTTGCAATAATGTATATGGGGGTAAAATTATACCCCCATATCGTTGTGTTAAGATATATGACGAGAGATGAATTTATAAGCAGAGCGGAAAGCTTTGCCGATGAAAACAATATGCTTGACGGCGCCGATTCCGTGCTTGTGGGATTTTCCGGCGGCGCGGATTCGACAGCTCTGCTTTTCACCATGAGAGAGATATGCGGAAGACGGGGTATGAGGCTTTACGCGCTGCACGTCAATCACATGATACGCGGTGAAGAGGCTGACCGCGATGAGGAGCACTGCCACGAGGTCTGCGGTGAATACGGGATAGAGTTTTCCGCTGTACGTATAAACATCCCTCTGATAGCGCAGCGCGACG
>JAZQNC010000334.1:0-23768 GCA_045627165.1 Eubacteriales bacterium | reverse complement strand
TCCGAAGCGGAAAAGCTCCGCGTAGGCGAAATAATCCACGGCGGCTCTGATATCGCCGCCAGATGAGGGGTTATGTATGCCTCTCCATGCGTCCCGGGGAGAACAGAGTCCCTGCTTCATTCTTATCCCGTCGGGAAGCATGGGGATATACGCCCTCGCGCCGAGAGCGGAAAAGGCGGCGGAGATATAATCGCTTATCATCTTCTGCGATATGCCAGCCGTAAGCGGGTAGACGGGGACTATCCCGCGCAGAGGAGGACCGTTTTCGGCAACTCTTTCGTATATGGGCGATGAAAGCACCGGTCTGCCGTTCTGTATCTCCACACGTCCGAAAAAGCGGAAGACCGCCCCAACGGTAAATATCTTATCGGCGTAGCGGTTGTTGAAGAAAACTATATTGCATTTTCCCGTATCGTCAAAGCCGGTCAGACGGGTAAAGATGCGCCTTGAACGGGTGAACGCCGAAACAGGCTTCGACGCGACCGTAAGCACGAAGGAAACTATGTCCCCGTCGCGCGCCTCGGAAACGGCGATGACCTTTCCCCTGTTCTGATAGCCCCGGGGAAAATGAAAGATCAGCGAGCGCAGGTCGGTTATTCCGAGCCTCGCAAGCTGCTGCGCCCGCTTTTCGCCCACTCCGGAGAGCATACTTACCGGCGAGGACAGGTCAAGAGTATTATTCGCGTTCACCTTTCACGCCTCCGTTCCGGCTTTTTATCCTGCATAGGGCAAATATTATCAGGGCGCATACCGCCGTTCCGGTCAGCGCGCCGCAGGCGTCTATCATCATGTCACGAAGCTCCATGCTCCGTCCGGGAATGAAATACTGGTGAAGCTCGTCTCCGGCGGCATACAGCGCGGATATGCCGAGAGCGGCAAGTCCGCACAGCGGCAGACGCTTCACCTCTCCTTTCGCGGCGGGCGAAAACCATACCGCCGCCATGACGAGGAATCCCAGCACCGCATACATACCGAAATGGGCGCACTTGCGCACGATATGCTCTATGCATTTTCTTATATACTTTTCGGTCAGCTTTATTTCCGGAGCTTTTTCGCCGCCGTCACTGTCTTTGCCGTCGGACCGCCCTGCCGCCTTTTTTTCGAGCTTCTTTTCCTCGGCGGCGACCACCGCGGGACGCAGCACCGGCTCCACCGCCTCCACCACAACGTCGCTTTCGGCGGTTGACTCAACGGCGGTCTTTTCCGACCGGGCAAAGATGAATATCATCATCGCCGCCGTCAGAATGACGGACACCGCGAACAGTATCTTTCTTTTGTCTGATTTCTCTGTCATACAGCTTTTATATCTTCTGTGTCTTTTTTCTTCGGATTACGGTATTTTTTGCTTACTGCGGTATTATATCACATTCTTCCGCTTTATGCAAGCAGTTTGGGCATATCTCAGGCAACACTTCTGCTTCACTATAATAATTCTATCTGCCTAATACCTCCCGTCACCACCATGATTTTGAACAGCTCAAACGACATATGCGGATAAAGGCACCTCTTCCGCTCCCATTCCGGGAACACCTTCCCCAAAGGGGAAGGCTTTGCATCAGCGCATATTCGACAGGCGCAGAAAAGGACAGCTTTGCGGGCTGTCCTTAAATGGTATATCAGATTTTAATCAGCCGAGATTGGTGGCATCACTTACATTTTCAACAGCATATCCACTATACTGATTTGCGCTGTAACCGTATCTCATCATGGCTTTTACAAGGTTTACAAGCTCTGTCGTATATGCGCTTTCGTTGCTGAGAACATTGTAGAAATAAGAATTTACGTTAAAGGTTATCGTGTCGATATTGCTTCCGCTGAGCGAAACATCTGTTCCCATGCTTGTGACGGAAACAGGAACACAGTAAGCAGTTCCTACCTTAACATTACAATTAACACCCGTAGGTGTACCGGAACAATCAAACAGAATTGCAATTACATCGGTAAGGCTTACGGTAACTTTTGTCCACTTTGCCACCCCGTTATTTCCATTCCCAAACGCCAACATCTCACCTGTACCCACATTATCAGCGTCCAGAACATAGTTGGTACTTGTAATATCGGAAAGAGTATCGTGACCGCTTGTACCCGTATTGGAACCTATACCGCCATTTAATACAGAGGAACTGTTATAAGGATTATTGTTCGGAGTATAAACGCTTGCCGCTTCTGTGCTCATATCCCATTCCTTTGCAGCCTGACAGTAATTGAGAAGGTCAACAAGGAGAGTCCTTTCGCTGGCTGTCGCGCCTGCTGTATTAAGTCTGTCGAGGCAGTACTGCTTGAGGCTGTAGGTGAAATCTGATACACTGCAGTATGTTACGCCGTTCTTTTTTGCGGTCACATAAACGGTAACCGGCTCATCCGCTCTCTGAGGAGAAATCTCGGAATATACATAAGTAACGGTATTTCCGTTATGATTCGACTTTTCCGAGCAGGTATAGTCCGTGTTTGTACTGTCTATAACATGAACGCTTATATCTGTGTATTCGCTCGACAGAGGAGCAACAGTGAAGTCCATCTGAATATCTTCTCTAAGTGTTACCTGAACTGTGGAAAGAACAATATTTGAATCAGGAATTCTTGCTGTGCCTGCAGGAGTATTTTTAAGAGTGTATTTAGGTGTCTGAGTTGCATCTCCCCATTTTTTAGTCATAACTCCAAGACCGGTAGTTGAAGAGGATGCAGTTGTATCCATTACGATGAACTCAATAACAAATTCATTTCCGCTGTTTCCGATAGTTCCGTAATATCCGGAAGCATAAGTGGCGAAATCCGACCACTTAAGCTTTACTTCCATTGTATAATTAGAACCATTCAATACCGATGCCATATTCACATTTGTTGTTTGAGCGGTATTATTATATATTCTATGAATATACGACCCCGCTGTGGATGCGTCACCGGTTCCGGTCCAAGGAAGAAAATCCCAATAAACAACGTTGCTAGTTCCGTTCATAAAACACAACTGAAGTCCGTCACCGGCATTCATGGCATCATTTGCACCGGGCTGATATCCCGATTTTGTCGTGTCACGAACATCGGCAGCAATATACAGCGCCTCATCGTCCCACATTACATAAATCTTCGACGCACCGATGTTACCGGTTGTGGTAACCCAGGTAAGATTACTGTTCGAAAAATCAAGCGTCAATGCATCCTTCCACTCATAGACCGTATCTATGGTACCGTCAATTAAGGGAGCACCTGCCGCCTTTGGAATATCATAGCTGAGCGTTCCGTTATACGCTGCAAACGAGCTTATGCTTAGAATGCAAACGAACATCACAACGGCAAAAGCCAGTGAAATCAGTTTTTTCATAATCAACAATCACACTTCTATGACCCGGCCTTACCCGAAATGTCGAATCAAGATTATCCTTTCGCTGAAAATCATTTTCTTAAAACGTATATCACCGCACCATACGGCGGCTCGCGTCGGGACACGAACCGAATATTTCACGGCTTTCTTTTCTGACTTGATACCGAAATCGTCACAAACGCACAGTACCAACATTATGCATAATAACAATTATGTGTATTATATCACCACATAATGCAAATCCCTGAATATAGTAAATATTTGTACTATACACAGACAAAAAATCCCGGAAGCGTCATACTTCCGGGTGATATTATTTTTCGCGGCTTTATACCCTGTACGCCGTTCTTGCTATGACGTGGTTCTGGTACTCGCGGTCAAGCTCCACGAAATACGCGCTCCATCCCCATATACGGACTATCAGACGGCGGTGATTTTCGGGATGCTCCTGCGCGTCGAGCATTGCCTCGCGGGAAACGGCGTTGAGCTGCAGCTGATGTCCGCCCTTCATTATGAAATATCTGACCAGCGCGGAGACCTTGTTTATCGAGCCGTCCGCATCCTCGGCGAACACCGCCGAGTCAAATTCCAGCGTCAGGGGGCCTCCGTTGATGACCGAGGCAAGATCGGGCTTCGTCATCTCGTCGATGACCGC
This sequence comes from Eubacteriales bacterium, assembly GCA_045627165.1. Classification (GTDB taxonomy): domain Bacteria; phylum Bacillota; class Clostridia; order Oscillospirales; family CAG-272; genus JAZQNC01. The sequence goes on along the minus strand of JAZQNC010000334.1, from coordinate 19,794 downwards.
CGCGGGTCCGTCGGTGCGGGCGAAAAGCGAGGGCGAATAATTTGCGCCGAAGGCCTCGCCCTTTCTTCTTCCGTCGGGGGACGCGCCCGTCTCGGCGGCGTGCCACAGATAGTACATTGCCGAGCCTGTTCCCGCGCGCCATATACCGTTTCTCGTATTCCTTATGTCCCTGAGCGCGTCGGCGAAGGCTTCAAGCAGCATCGCGGCATATTCCGAGGACTTCGCCCCTCTCTGTCCCAGCTTCGGACATTCGTAGCGGAGGGCGTGAAGCAGCAGGTTTTCTCCCTCGAAATCACTGTCGAGAGCCTTTATCAGCTCCTCCGCGGTGATACGCTTTTCGTCGAAGACCATCCGCTCTATGGCGGCGAGCGAATCGGCGGCGGTGGCTATGCCCGTGCCGTGCATACCGAAATTATTGTATACCGAGCCTCGTGAAATGTCGCCCTCCGGCGTGTCGAAGAAAAGCGAGAGGAAGGGCGCGGGAATGAAATACAGCTCCTTTATTCCCTTCGTATTGCTCCTTGCTGTTTCGCGCAGAGTATATTTTACCTTTTCGGTGAATTCCTCCATGTCTGTGCAGTACGGGAGATATTTTCTTACCGCCTCGTCCACCGCCTTCGGCATATTCAGCGCGGAGATATTCGCCACGTCGCAGCCTCTGCCCGGAACGATAAATTCCCAGCAGGCGGCGACTCCGTAGTTTACCGCGTCTTCATGTGCATAGCCGAGGCGTTCCAGTCCGGGTATCACCACGTCGTCGTTTGAATACTGGGGAAAGCCCATTCCGACAGCGGTCAGACGGCTTCCCTTTACATAGCGTTCTATGGGAGTGCCGCCGCATACCCGCATATTTATCTTCGGGTCGATGAAGTGGTTCGCGCCGCTCGCCTCGAGACATAGCTCCGACAGCTCGCACCACACGTCCTTTCCCTCTTCGTCCATGCCGCCCAGCACCATCGACTGACCGTTGTCGCCCTGCTGTACTCCGGGGTACAGGTCGCTGTCCCGGTTGAAGGACAGGAAAAAGTCGCGGAGCAGCTCAAGTTCTTCATCTCTTGTATATCTGTCTCTGTCCGCATCGAAATAGCCCCGCATATACCTGTCGAAGCGTCCGGTGGTGACGTGATACGTTCCCTCAAGCCACAGAGCGAAATGGATTATGCGGAACATCTGCAGAGCCTGACGGAAATTTTCCGGCGGGTACGCGGGAACGGTTTCCAGCGTTTCGGCAATATCCTCTCTTCCGCACTTTACCGCCTCTTCTCTGTAGCGTTCACACAGGTCCAGCAGAGCGTCTATCTCCCTTTTCTGCGCTTCGCTCACCTCATCGCGGAGAGCCAGAAGTCCCCTTGACAGTACACGTCCGTAATCGGGAGTCACGTTCGACATATAGCCCAGCTCGTGTATGTGGTATTTTTCCCTGCGCTCCGCCCATTCCCCATCCGTGAGGATATCGGGGATATTCAGCGTGGTGCGGCAGAAGCATATCTGCTCGTATGGAGTGATGACCGGAGTCTGCGCCGCGCATAGACGGCAGAATCGGTCAGCCATTCGGTCGGCGTCGCTCATGCCCGCCGCGGCATACTCTTCGGCGAGGTCGGGAAGGACGGTAACTCTGACCTTTCTGTTCTCGCCCGAATTTATGTAATCGTAGTATCTTTCCAGATTGTTCATTATATCATACCTTTTTGCCTTATGCTTTTTTGCCGTATATTACTGATCCTCTTCGGTGTCGGCAAGGTCTTCCGCTTCTTCGTCGGAGTCCTCATCGCCGTCTGTCGGCATACTCTTTTTGCCGAATATTCCCGAAACGGCTCCGTCAACTATATTGCTCAGCAGGCTTGCCGTTGTGCTTTCCTCGCCCTTGAGCACGTTCATCGCCGATTTCTTCACGTCCGTGCTTGCCGCGCGGTAGAGCTCCACCAGCTTTTTTTCGGTGGCGGTGAGCTTGACCGAGGTCGTCTTCTTCGACGAGGAGGATGAGGACAAGGAAGATGACGCCGAGGATGATGAGGATGAAGAAGAAGTCTTCTTCTTTGCCTTCGGCGCGTTGATAAGCGAGGACTGGGTAACGCCCGTTGCCTTTGCTATCTGTTTGAGCTGCGCCTGTGTGAGCTGTTTTTCTCCTCTTTCCGCCTTGCTTATGTCGGAGGCTGTGCAGTCGTCCACCTTTGCCGCCAGACCCGCCTGTGTCAGTCCCGCGTTTGTTCTCGCTTCCTTTATGAGTGTCGCAACGTTCTTTGCCGCCATTGTATCGTCTCCTTTTCTGTTTTCCGTCTTTTTTATCATCGAGACGATTATACCACACACGGCAAATTTTTTCAATACCTTTTAATTCATCTTTTGTTTATATTTGCTCCGCTATGCGATTTTCATTATATTACGCCTGTATTCTCTTTTTCCGCGGGTACGGGAAAGGGGATTTTTTTCTTTTCGCTCTGTGGTAATATAATGGGAGAACAGAGCCTGTGGTGCGCAGGTGGCTTCGCCGCCGGCACCCCCGGATTTTTGCCGATTTAGCTGCTTTGCCTGTAATATTGATTTTACTCCGCTGACAACAAAAAGAAAGGAAACGAATATGCCCGCCAAAACAACCACGATACGAAAAAAAGCGTTCAGGGAGATCGAAGCTCTCGCCTTCGCGGAGGACTCCAACTCCTCGACAAAGCTCAGCGCGCTGAAAACGCTGATAGAGCTGTGCGACCGCTCGGATACCGAGAGCGAGACGCGGAAAAAGCTGGATAAAATACTTTCCCTGCTGGATATGGAATGTAAATGCGATGAATAACACGCTCTTTACCGACAAACAGGCCGAATACCTGCGCCATGCGCACCGCCGATGGAACATAAAAACCGGAGCCGTCCGTTCCGGCAAGACCTTTACCGATTTTTACCTTATCCCGAAGCGCATAAGGGACTGCACCGGCGGACTTATCGTCTTTACGGGAAACACAAGATTTTCTCTGGAACGCAACATATTCGAGCCGATGCGGAAGATATGGGGAGACGGGCTTGTGGGACGCATAAACGGCGACGGCGGCATACGAATGTTCGGCATCGACTGCTTCACCATAGGCGCGTCATACGCCAACGCCGCCGAAAAGCTGCAGGGCTGTTCGGTGGGATACTGTTACGGAGACGAGATCACCACCTGGAATGAGGAAGTGTTCCGTATGCTCCAGTCAAGGCTCGACCGTCCCGACAGCGTTTTCGACGGGACCTGCAACCCCGCCTCGCCGGATCACTGGCTGAGGAGCTTTCTGCTCTCCGACGCGGACATCTACTGCCAGCACTATACCATAGACGACAATCCCCGCCTTGACCGCGCCTATGTGGATTCGCTGAAAAAGGCATACTTCGGCACTGTATATTATGACCGCTATATCCTCGGAAAATGGACCGCCGCCGAGGGGATAATCTACCGCAGCTACGCCGACGATCCCTCATCTTATCGCTGTCCGGCGCCGGACGGAGAGAGCCTTGCCGGTATAGTCTGCGGACTGGACTTCGGAGGGAACCGCTCGAAGACCGCCATGGTCTGCTGCGGCATTAAATACGTCAGAAGGGAGGACGGGACGTATCTCCCCGACGTTACCGCGATATGCTCGGAACGGCACGACGTTTTTTCTCCCGCCGAGCTGACGGCGAGATTATGCGATTTCTGCCGTAAGGTGAAGTCGCTGTGCGGACGGCTTCCCGACAGCATATACTGCGACAGCGCCGAGGTCATGCTGATAAGAGGTCTGCGGCGGGAGCTTATGCTCGACGACGAGCTCTGTTCGGTATCTCTGCGTCCCGCGCTGAAAACGAAAATCACCGACCGCATCACGAAAACCCTGTCTCTGCTCTCCGACCGCCGCCTTCACCTCACCGAACACTGCGCCTCCCTTTCGCACGCCCTCTGTACGGCGGTATGGGAGGACAGCCCGGGAGGACGCGCCGACATACGACGCGACGATTTCACCACAGATATAGACAGCCTCGACGCTTTCGAGTATTCGATAGAAAGGCTCAGAATATAATTCCTTTATTTTGGGATTATTATTGACTTATTCCGAGATTTATGCTATAATATGGGTACAAGGAATTCAGGCTGCCATGGAACAGGATATACACAGGACGTATAAACATGAGGATAAAATTCTGATGACAGGACTTATTTTTACAAAGGATCATACCGAAAACGATAAAAGGACCTTCAGAGCCGGCTATCACCGTCCCCTGCACAAAGCCGAGCTTATCACCCGCCTTGAGGAGCACCGCTTCGACAAGGCCCTCTGCGACAATATCGAGCTTGAGCTGAAACGATTGAAGCTTGAGCTTCAGCCGGGCGTGGTCAGAGCCGACCGCTTCATTCTCGATATCCCCTCGGTCAAAGCCCGCACCAACAACCGCCTCCGCCGCTTCGACAGCGAAAATCTCGCCGCGCGCTACAACGAGCACGTCAATTCCCTTTTCGGACGCTCCGAGGTCAGCGCTTCGGATATAATGTCGGAGATAGACGAGCTTGTGACAAAGCGCACTGTTATCCGCGACCGGATCCTCGAAGTGGAAAACGCCCTCGAGCTGCTTGACCGCGAGGAAAGGAGGGTCATAGAACGGGGCATAATCAACCGCACCCGCGACGACAGCGTTGAGTCCATCTCCGGGGAGCTTTACATGGAACGCAAAATGTATTACAATCGCAGGGACTCCGCCCTCTCGAAGCTGGAAAAGGTGCTGAGCGTGTGATCTGTTTCGGATAATTATTATACTTTGAATTATTATACTTGAAATTATAATTATTTCGTGGTATAATGTTATCCGAAATAACACATATCAGACAGAAGGAATCATTGTTATGACAAGATTTATCGACCGTGAAGCCGAAATGAAAACGCTTGATAATGAATACGCCCGTCCGTCGTCGTCGCTTGTGATCATGTACGGACGTCGGAGAGTCGGCAAAACCACTCTGATTTCCGAATTTATCAGAGATAAAAAAGCTCTGTTCTTTCTCGCAAGCGAGGAGTCGGAAGCTCAGAACCGCAGCGCATTCAGAGAGAAAGCCGCGGACTTTATCCAAAGCGACCTTCTCCGCCAGGCCTCCGTTTCATCCTGGGACGCTATCTTCAAAGCGATCATAAACACGCCCTTTACATCCAAGCCTGTGATCGTTATTGACGAGTTCCAGTATCTGGGCAAATCCAACCCGGCGTTTCCGTCAATATTCCAGCGAATCTGGGAAGAACAGCTCAAGGACAGGTCGGTAATGGTCATTCTCTGCGGCTCACTTATCTCCATGATGGAGTCTCAGACATTAAATTATGACAGCCCGCTTTACGGGAGACGCACGGCGCAGATACGGCTTAAACAGATTCCGTTCAGGTATTACCGTCAGTTTTTCCCCGATTCCGACGAAAACCGTCTTATCGAAATGTACGCCGTAACAGGCGGCGTACCGAAATACATAGAGCTGTTCAGCGAATGCGGCAGCATCTACGACGCCATTGAACGCAATATTCTTGACACCTCGGGATATCTCTATGACGAGCCGTATTTTCTGCTGCAGCAGGAGGTCAGCGAGATAGGCAGTTACTTTTCCCTCATAAAAGCCATTGCGGCGGGAAATACCCGTCTGTCCGCGATTTCCGCCGTTCTGGAAACCAAATCCACAAGCCTCACAAAATATCTGAAAACGCTTGCTGACCTGGATATCCTTGAACGGGAGGTTCCCGTCACCGAGGACAACCCCGCCAAAAGCAAAAAGGGGATTTACAAAATCAAGGACAACTATATCAGGTTCTGGTTTGCGTTTATCTATCCCAATATCAGTCTGATCGAAAGCGGAAACGGCGATATTGTCATGTCGAAGATACGACAGGGATTTATCAGCCATCACGCAGCATTTGTGTATGAAGATATATGCCGCGAAAAAATGTGGGAACTGAACGCGGCGGGTATGTGGAATTTCAATTTTTCCAGAATCGGACGCTATTGGGACAACAATATCGAAATCGACATTGCCGCGCTTGATCCCGAGGGCAAAAATCTCATACTCGGCGAGTGTAAATACTGGGGAGAACCGGTGGGGATCAATGTTCTCCGGTCACTTGAGGAAAAAGCGAAGGCAGTAGCGTGGAATCTCAGGGAACGTCACACCTGCTATGTGCTTTTCGGAGCAAACGGTTTCACACCGGAGCTTGAAGAATACGCGGATAAACGTCCGGACGTTATGCTTTTCCGGTAAATAAACTATCTCCATGAAGTCCCCCTTTCGGAGCTTCATGGAGATTTTGTGACTTATATGGATTTCGCCCGTTATTTGACTGTACGGACCTTTACGCCGGTAAGGGCGGAGTCGATGAGCATATAGTCGTCGCTCCATCCTCTGCCGGAGGTTACGAAGCTTTCGGGACCGTACGCGCCCTGGATCGCGGGGACCACATGGAGAGGACCGAAGGTGTTGCGGCGTGTGCCGACGACGGTAAAGAGAATGTCCTCACCCTTTTCCACGGCCTCGGTGATATCCGCCTCGTAGGGATCCCACGCCAGCACGGAGACGCCCGATGAGGTCGTTACCTTGCAAAGTCCTCCCGTGAATTTTTCGGGAGAGATAATGACGCGCTGTCCCTTATACTTTTCAAACTCCGACGCGGGAAGGATATACGTCACCGCTCCGGTGTAGAAGGGCAGATCGTATTCGGCAAGATTGCCGTTTCCTATCTTTTCGGGCAGGGCTGTCAGAGTGGATATGTTTCCGTTCAGTCTGACGCCGAAATCTCCCACAAGATATACGCTCTCCACGTTGGTGGTGCGCATGAAGTTGGTCTTTACGGTGACGGTGTTAACGCCTTCCTTTATTGTGCCTTCGGGAATATACAGCCTGCGCAGACAGTTGTCCACCCAGAAATCGTTTATGTCTCCCGCGGTGAGCTTCACGCCGTTGAGATAATAGTCGTTGTATTCGGGACGCTCGCCGGCAAGGAATACCTCGCCCTTCGGAAGCGTTTCGGCATTGAAGGTATATTCGAGGGTGATATCGCCGTACTTTTCCTTATAGTTGAGCTTGGCAAACCAGGGCTGGAGCATACCGCCGCCGCGCTTTTCGATACCGACCTCTCCTCTTATCTCCCGGTCTGCATGGAGAGCTTCCTTTGCGCTGTGCCATTCGGTACTGCGTATGTCGGAAGCTTCGTCCCACTTCCAGCGCAGGAAGTCGAGGACGCAGACGTTCTTTTCGTCGAGTTTATAGCTGTATTCGCCGCGGAGAACATCTTCGCTTATGACATCGGGAATCCTGTATCCGGGAAGCTCTTCCTTTTCGGGTGTGACAATTACAAAGAGTGTTCCCGCCGCTTCGAGGCTGACGGTCAGCTCAAATCTGCCGTCATTGCGGGTAACGAAAGAATCCGCGTCGAATTTTTCGCCTGTCTCGGCGCACCATATCTGTGCGTGAGAGGACGCGGGAGCGTCAAGCGAAAGGGTGAGATTCTTTCTGCCATTCTTTCTGTCGGTGTTGAGCAGAGCGGCAAGCGTAAGGTCGTCGTACATCCTCTGCTGACAGATTATTTCATGTGCTGTCTCGCCGTTTTCTTTCAGTATGGAGATACCTCTGCCGCCGGCGTTTACCGCTGCGACAAGTATATTCTCGTCAAAGGGTATGTTCACGCCCTTTGCGGCAAGCTCCGCAGGCTCGGAGGACTTCACCGCGTCAACGTATCCGGGAGCCTTTCCGGCAAATATCACTCTTCCGCCCATATCCATGAAGCGGCGGAGAATGTCGAGAGTGGAGGGACGTATCGTCTGCATTCCGCTGACGATGACCGTGTGATATACCGCTTTTCCGATACGGAGAGCCGCCTTGCCGTATTCGTCCGTGATGACCTCGGCCATCTGGTGCATCATCTGCTCCTCGCCGTAGTCGTAGTCGATATGATTGCGGATAAGGTATTCGGAGAGACGGCGGTAATGATCCTCAAGCTTCTGCACGCCGCCGTCCGTGGGTATTATCCAGTTTGCCCAGCCCAGATATATCTGCGCCCATACGCTTTCGATGGGATTGAGCACAAGAGTGTCGCAGACCGGCTTTCCCTCGCTCATCAGCGCGCCGAAGCGTGCGAAATAGGTCTCGACATAGCTGTAATCCTTATACCAGGGGGACTGGTGAAGGATGCTCGCGGGGTAGTCGCGCTTGGATTCGCCCTCCATGGTATACCATGAAAGGTGCTGACAGCGGAGATTTATTCCGAACAGAGTCTGCCAGTCTCCGACGTACTTGTGAGACTTGAAATTGAAATTCCAGCCGGTGCAGCCGTAAAGCTCGGAAAGCATCATCTTCTGACCGTACTGTCTCGCGGCGGAGGCGAGCTGCTTGACGATGAAATATGTACTGTTGTGTTCGGTGAGCAGGTCGATTCCGGGAACGCCCATGTTGGGATAGAAGCGCATCAGCGAGCCGTGAGGCACCGTCTGACAGGTGAGCATATCCTCGTGGAGGACGTGTCCGGTGAATTCTATACTGTGCGCCTTGCACCACTGGTTTATGGGCATTGCGAATCTCTCGACAAAGAGATTGTCGGCAAGGTCTACGTAGTTGAGCTTTACGCGCGCCATCGCTTCGCCCCGGCAGCGGTAGAACAGCTCGGGAAGTATGGGAGTGCAGTCATAGCCGTAGCGCAGCGCGAACTGCTCGAAGATATCGTCCGTCCATGCCATGCCGCAGGTGCGGGTGCCGTCGGGAGCCGTTCTGAGGTTGCTCAGACATACTCCGCGGTGAGGCTCGTCGGTGAATATGCCCTTTATCGAGCGTCCGAGACGGTCGCCGCAGCGTTTCGCGTATTCCTCATGGGTCATCTCGATGAATTTGTATACCGCCTTGTAGGACATGGTGTCGATATAGGTGGTGCCGTTGTAGGAGCTTGAGCAGGCGTCGGGAACTATGGCAAAACGCAGCACCCTGTTCTCACCCTCTCCACTGAGAGAAGCAAATGCGGCGTCAAGGTCATCGCCTTCATTGAGCTTTACATAGTCGGCGCAGTTTATGCCGTCTGTCTTCGCGGCGAAGGCAAAGAGGGTGTCGTTTTCGTACGCGCCCTTTTCCCATGTGAATCTGTCGGGCGTCAGCTCAAAGAGCACAAGGGATTTCATGCGGTACTGCGGGTCTACCGTGACCTTTCCTCCGGCGCAGCCTGATGGCCAGCGGTCCTCGTCATAGAGCCACGCTTCCATTCCCAGCTTCTCGCCCTCGTCGGCGGTGGCGTTGATAAGGTCGAACCATTCGTCGCCGAGATATTCGGTGATGAGACCGGCGCGCGAGTGCATGAAAAAGCCGCCCAGTCCCATTTCCTTCATTACGCCGACCTGTCTTTTCAGCTCCTCCTCACGAAGCTCTCCGTTCCATGACCAGAAGGGCTTGCCGCGGTATTCCGCGCCGGGAGCATCGAACAGAACCGATAATTCTTTTTTGTTCATGGCGTTTTATTCTCCTTTTGCCTTTACATATTCGGAGCAGGCCGCGATATAGGCCTCGAAAATGCGCTTTGAGTCCTCGTCGTTGTCGTTGTAGAACAGGTTTTCGGGGTGCCACTGAACGCCGAGATTGAAGCGGGCGTCGGGGTCGTATATCGACTCGATAAGTCTGCCCGATTCTTCAAGATTCGACCATGCCTGAGCGGTCATATTGGGCGCGGGCATTTTTACGCACTGATGGTGCGAGCTGTTCGTGTATATGGTGTCCTTGCCGAGAATGTCGTAGAGCAGCGAACCGCGGGCTATCTCCACGTCGTGCTTTACTCCGGCGTGGGCGGGAACGTGCTGGCAGAGGGTTCCGCCGGCAGCCACGTTGATGAGCTGTATTCCGCGGCATATTCCCAGTATGGGCATATCGCGCTTTGCCGCTTCCGCGTAGAGGGGAAGCTCGAACTCGTCGCGCTTATCGGCTATCTCGCCGCATTCGGGAAGTACCTCCTCGCCGTAATGCTTCGGGTTTATGTCCACTCCGCCGGTAAAGAGTATTCCGTCGCAGCTGTCGCATATATCCTTCGCGTAGGCGGTATCGTATATCTGATCCAGCAGTACCGGAACTCCTCCCGCGCGGAATACCGATGAGCAGTACTGGGGACGCATCCATACTCTGTTTCTTTCCCAGTCGTACTGAGGTGTGATCGCTATAATGGGTTTTCTCATATTTTCGGTTCAGCTTTCTTTATATTTTTTATTTTCGGAAATTATCCGTATCTGCATACGGCTTTTTTTCGGACAGCTCCGTATAAGGCAATCCTTTCGGAGTCGGAAGCCGGAAACAGAAACGAAAATGCTTACGGCAAGGCCTTTTCCACTGCCCTGTGCCAGCCGTCGAGCTTATCCGCTCTTTCCTTTTCGGTCATCTTCGGGATGAACACGGTATCCTCTCCGCCGTCCGACGCAAAATCGACGTTTACGGCCTCGGCTGCAAGACGCGCCGCGCCGAGAGCGGTGGTTTCCAGACAGCTCCGTCTTACCACCCTTACGCCCGAAATATCCGCCTGGAACTGCATAAGGAAATCGTTCGCGCAGGCTCCGCCGTCAACTCTGAGGTCTCCCCTTACTCCGCTTTCCATCGCCATGAGGGACAGCAGGTCTTCGCTCTGGTAGGCTATGGATTCGAGCACGGCGCGGACGATATGGGCTCTTTCGGCTCCCCGCGTAAGTCCGCAGATTATTCCTCTCGCGTCCGGCTCCCATTTCGGCGCGCCCAGCCCCGTAAAGGCGGGAACCATATATACTCCGTTGGTGTCGGGAACGGACAGGGCTATCTCCTCGGTCTCGGATGCTCTGCTTATCAGCTTCAGTCCGTCGCGCAGCCACTGAACGGCACAGCCTCCCGAAAAGACAGAGCCCTCGAGGGCGTATGCCGCGCCGCCGTTTTTCGCCGCGCATACCGTGGTGACAAGTCCGTTTTCGGAAAATACCGGCCTGCCGCCCACGTTCATGAGCATGAAGCAGCCCGTGCCGTAGGTGTTTTTCATATCTCCCGCGTTTACGCAGTCCTGACCGTAGAGAGAGGCCTGCTGATCTCCCGCAATGCCGGCAATCGGTATCTCAGAACCGAAAAGAGAGACGTCGGTATATGCGCAGACACCCGACGAGGGCACGACCTGCGGAAGTATCCCGCGCGGGATATTGAATTCTTCGAGAAGCTCCTCGTCCCAGCTCAGTGTGTTGATATTGAAGAGCATGGTGCGGGAAGCGTTGGTGCGGTCGGTAACGTGGTATTTCCCGCCGCTGAGCTTATAGGTAAGCCAGCAGTCGGGAGTACCGAAGGCAAGCTCGCCCGCCTTCGCTCTTTCAAGCAGTCCGGGGATATTTTCAAAGAGCCACATCAGCTTGGTTGCCGAAAAATAGGGGTCGGGAACAAGGCCGGTTTTGCGGTGAATCTTATCGGCAAGTCCCTGTTCTTTGAGGCGCGCGCATATATCCGCCGAGCGTCTGCACTGCCATACAATGGCGTTATACGCAGGTTCTCCGGTCTTTCTGTCCCAAAGTATCGCCGTCTCGCGCTGATTTGTAATGCCTATCGCGGCTATGTCCTGTACAGTGATGCCGTCCTCCGCCGCCTTTTTCAGCACTTCCTCCGCGGTGGTGTACTGGCTGCCCCATATATCCATCGGGTCATGCTCCACCCATCCGGGACGTGGGTATATCTGCGGATATTCCCGCTGCGCTATATACAGCGGCTTTCCGCCGTCGAATATTATGCTCCTTGAGGAGGTGGTTCCCTGGTCAAGGGCAAGTATGTATTTTTTCATTTTTCCTTTTTAAGCTCCGCCCAGCCGAGGTCTGCGTAGAAGCGGTGGCCTTCGGGACCTACCACCAGCGAGATATTGTCGGGACAGCCCGCCGCCGCAAACAGTTCGCCCGCCTCCTCCATTGTCTTTTTCACTCCGTTTATCGGGAAGATGTTGTCTCCCTGTCCGGCTACGATAATCAGTCTTCTGGGCGCGATAAGTCCGGCAAGGGTACCCATTTCGTAGTATTTGCGGATGCCGGGGATGTAGTTGCACGCGCAGTGGTGGATCGGAACTATGGAATCCTCGTAGGTGCATACCGCGCAGGAGGGCATTACCGTGCTGAAGCGTGTCAGCATACAGCCGACGTAGAAGGAGGTCGTGCCGCCGCCCGAATTGCCCATTACGGCGAGACTGTTTTCGTCAAAATCTCCGAGCGTGAGCGCGGAATCGAGCACCCTGTCAACGTCGTGCACCCTCTCGCCCACCAGAGTGCGTCCCATAAGCATTGCGACGTGAGATTCGTATGCGCAGTCGGGATTGGGATTGCCTCCGCATTCGCCGAAGCAGCGCTGTTCTATCACCAGCGCCGCATAGCCCTCTTTTATCGCTCTTACTGCGAAGTCGCGGTCGCCGCCCGATATTGTCTTCTCGTCTCCGGGGTGCTTCGGTCTGCCCATGGAAATGTGCATACCCGTGCTGTGTCCCTGCAGACATACTATCAGCGGCATGGGAGCCGGAACGTTCTTCGGGATCCACAGATGCGCCGGAACGAAGTAGTTTTCCTCGGTCTCTGTGATGAATCTTATTTCGGTGAAATCTCCCCTGTCCTCGGTATACTCGACTGTCGGAGCCTTCTTTTCGCTCTCGATGGGAAGGCCGAGAAGCTGCGCGAGATGCGCTCTCGTCTTTTCCTGCCACTCGGCGAAGGGAATATCGCCCTTATATCTGTTAAGCGGTTCGGTTTTCTTTACTCTGTCTATCGAAGCCTTTATCGGTATCTGATTGCGTCCTTCCATTTTATTTTTTCCTTTCGTAATATTGTTTTTGACAGACTGACTGCGGCTGAAGCTTTCTGCCTCACTTGAATAGCTCTGTAAGCCATATACCCTAACCCAAGGAAGGAATTTGTTTGAGCGGATACGGTGCGCACACGATTAAAAGCCTTCCCGAAGGGAAGATCTCCCCTATGGGTAAGGTACCTCAGGGATGCGAAGCAGACCTGAGGGGAAAGAGGCGGATGAGCGCAAATACCGCCTCTTCCGTCATCACCTGCGGTGATGCCACCTTCCCCAGAGGGGAAGCGGAGAAGTTGGTCTACGGCGTGTGGGGGCTTGACAGCCCCCACGCCCCTGTATTATCGGCAATATTTACTCATTACGGTAAGCGGGGGTGCCGGGGCGAAAGCCCCCGGCGCGCGCGCAGCGCGCACCCCCGTCCCCGCGATGAGCGGGGGAAGGGGGGCAGGGGGATAGGGTATAAGGCAGATAGTAATAATTAAGTGAGGCTGAAATGTTGATTAAGGCAATTTGGCTTTCCGGAATAGTTAAGTTAGGCTGAAATATCGGCTAAAGGCGAGAAAATATCAGTTCTCGGCGAACATACGGTAATCGAACATCTTGGGAGGCTTTGCCTTTGCGCGGTCGAATTCCTTTCCTTCCAGCTTTGCCTTGGCTTCCTCGATGAGATACCACAGCTCAGTTATGGAAACCTCGCCCTCGCGGATATCGGCAACCAGCAGACCGCCGCCCTCGTAGAGCATTTCCTCGGCTTTTCCGATATATCCCGCCTTGACATTGGCAAAGGCGACGGTGAGACGGATACGCGGCATTGCAAGCAGCTCCTCGCTAAGCGTGGAAGCAAAATCAAGCAGCAGCTGCCATTTCTCGGTCTCGGTGAGCACACGGAGAGCTTCCTTGACCAGAGAAGCGTCGTCGGGCTTCATCTGCGCCGACTGGAGAGTGAGCATTGCCCATTTGTCGCGCTTTTTCTCTATTCTCGCAAGCTGGGCAAGTCCGTACAATGCCCACGCGGAGGGCATGAGCTTATATGAGAGGTCAAGAGCCTCTCCCGCCTTTTCATAATCGCGGAGGGCAAGCATGGTCATGCCGTACTGCAGCTGAGCGTACCAGCTGTAGCTGTCGCCGCCCTTCGCCGCCGCGGTGATCATGGGAGTCCATTCCTCCGAAAGCATCCATGACGCGGGAACATCGTCGGGACGCTTCATGCCGAAGCTGCCGTTTTTGAGCAGATCGATCCACTGCTGCTGTTCGCGCATATCGCCCTCGGCGAAATCAAGATGAGGACAGAGCGTATTTTCGCCCGCCTTTTCACGGCGGATATTTTCAAGCGCGCCCCAGCCTCCGCCGGTAAGTATGGTTTCCTTCGCGGGAGTGAGAGCGGCTTTTTTCGTGGCTTTGAGCATATCCTCAAGCTCTTCCTCGCCGATAAGCTCATTCAGACGGTATGATACCTCGGCTCTCGCGTCCGCCCAGTCGCCGTGTATCTTCGCCGGGTCAGCCTGCATCGCGCCGTAGACCTCCATCCACTCCCACGCGCTGCGGGGCGGCATGGGTATGGATTCGTACTGGCTCTGGGCAAGTCCGCACTGTATCTCCGCGTAGCGTCCGTTGCCGTCGTCGGAGGTAAGATACTGCTGCCAGCGGTCTCCGCCGGGGCCCTGTCCCCATACGAAGAGCTTGCGTCCTTTCAGACGTTTCGTGGAGGACTGGATAAGTCCGTAGCCGTCGCTGTCAAGCTGACAGATATACTTTCGGTCCTCGGGGGGTATCTTCCAGAAAAAGTCAACGCTGTGGCCAAGATTTGTGGGGTAGGTGATATCTGTGTTGAAGGTGGAGGGGTAGGGAACGTCGGTCTTGGCTATCGCTCCGTCAATATATGTGTAGGTCTGGGTCACGGGCGCTATCACTCGCGCGCCTTTCAGCTCCGGCACGGCGATATTCGACCACCAGTACATGGGAACGGGATAGGGATGATCGTTGACTATCCTCATGCGGCAGTAAAGCAGACGGGAGCCCTCGGGAAGGAAGGAATCCATCTGATATACCACCTGGCGCAGACGCTCGTATTCGTACATACGGAGCACCGGTGTTCCGTCCTCAAGTTCCGCGACGGCGGTAAAGATCCTCGAACAGGTGTGAGGGTGATGGCCGAGGAAGCCGCAGTTCCACTCCACGCCGCCGGAGGTCCATGCGTTGCGGATGGCGAGGTTGCAGGGACGCACTACCGGATTCGCCATGAAAAGCTCTTTGCCTGTCACCTTGTCGATAAGCGACCAGAGCTTGCCGCCGTAGTCGGGCATGAAGGTCGCCTTTAGATAATCGTTTTCGAGAACGGGCATGAGAAAATCGGTGTCGTAAAGCTCGCGGGTGTACATGTCCTGCATACGGTAGGGATAGCAGGAAGCGACATGACCGTAGCCCGCCCAGAAATCGTCGTCCTCGTCGAGGTTTGTCTTTGCGTAGCCTGTGCCGGGCCATATCTGATTTACAGGCGGCAGGGAAGATTCCCCGTTGAGCCGCTGTGCCGGCATTATCTTATGTTCAAGACGCAGTTCTGTCATAATATATTATTCCTTTCGGATTAAAATTTCTCTTTCGGCTTCTTTCCGATACACCTATTATAACAGCATTCTTCCGAAAATGCAACTGTCGTCAAACAAAAATCTGCCTCACTTGAATATCTCTGTCAGCAACACGGCTTTGTCAACACTTCTGCCTCACTTAAATATCTCTATAATCTTACAACCTGATCCTCCCGGCACCCCCTAATTAGGCTTAATATCAGTATTTGTGGGAAATGGCTGTATTTGCGAAAAAGCAGGGGAGTGGGGGCTGCCAAGCCCCCACTCGCCGTAGGATCTATTCTCCCCTTCCCCGCGGGGAGCGGGGGAAGGGGTCGGGGGTTAGGGTATATGGCATACAGAGATATTCAAGTGAGGCAGAAATGCCGGAATTCATCAGCACGAACAAAAAGAGCGGGACGGCGAAAAACCGTCCCGCGGAGAGAAAGCGCAGAGTATGGAGCGCAGAGTATGAAGAATCAGGCCTGTTTTCTGACGTCCTTCGCCATCTTGCGCTGAGCCATGACGAGCTTGTAGTATATGCCCTTGTTTTCGAGCAGCTCGTTGTGAGTACCGAACTCGGAGACCTTGCCGTGGTCAAGCACGAGCAGCTTGTCGGCGTTGCGCAGCGTGGAAAGACGGTGAGCAATGGCAAGAGTCGTGCGGTTCTTGGTCAGCTTGTTGAGAGCGTCCTGAATGAGCTTTTCGGTCTCGGTGTCAAGCGAAGCGGTAGCCTCGTCGAGAATGAGAATGCGGGGATTGTGGATAATTGCGCGGGCAATGGCGATACGCTGACGCTCGCCGCCGGAGAGAGACAGACCCTTTTCGCCCACCATCGTGTTGTAGCCTTCGGGAAGGTTCATAATGAAGTCGTGAGCGTTGGCGGTGCGTGCGGCCTCGATGACCTCCTCATCGGTGGCGTAGGGCATTGCGTAGCGGATATTGTCGCGGATAGTACCGGAGAACAGGAAGGTTTCCTGGAGCACCACTCCTATCTGTGTACGGAGAGCGTTCTGGGAGATATCCTTGATGTTTACGTCGTCAATGAAGATACCGCCCTCGTTTACGTCGTAGAGACGCATGATGAGGTTGATGAGCGTCGTCTTACCCGAACCGGAGTGACCGACAATGCCTATCATCTCGCCCTGCTTGATTTCAACCGAGACATTCTCAAGCACGGGATTGTAGCTCTGATAACCGAAGGTGATGTTGCGGACAGAGATGTCGCCCTCGATACGGATATCTATAGGGAGCTTGATATCGTCAACTTCGGGCTGCTCCTCGAGGATCTCGAATACCTTGGAAGACGATGTAAGGAAGGTGGAAATCGTGGTCGGCATGGAGGTTATCCAGAGCAGAGGAGAATATACGATGTTGGCGTAGGACTGGTACTGATGAAGGGTACCGAGGTCCATGATGTTTTTGAATACCCACATGTAACCCACAAGCATGATGGCGTAGCGGCCGAGCTGCATGCCGAAGGATATAAGCGGGAAGAGCGTGTTGAATACCTTTGCGTTGTCCTCGTTCTGGTCGGTGGAACGGATGGAGGATTCCTTGAAGCGGGTAATCTCCTTCTCTTCCTGACCGAAGCACTTGACCACACGGATACCGTTGAGGATATCGTGAAGCAGGTAGCCGGTACGGGTGCCGAGCATCCATGCCTTGACGTTGCGCACACGGATATACTTCCAGAATTTCGCTATGATGAACACCATGAGCGGAACGGGAATGAAGATGAACGCGCAGAAGAGCGGGCTTATCATCATCATGGTGATGAAGCCGATGATGAACGAAGCTATCTGAATGAACAGCGAAGGAAGAACGCTGATAATGAAGTTCTGTATCGTTCCGGTATCGCCGGAGATACGTCCCATAAGGTCGCCGGTGGTTCTTCTCTGTACGGAGGAAAGAGAGAGCATCTGAATCTTCTCGTAGAGAAGGGTCTTGAGCATAAGAGTGAACTTGCCGCTGGCTATTGCGGAGCATCTGCTCTGGAATACGCCGAGGGCACGGGAGAACAGGTCAATGCCGACAATGAGCGCGACGAACATGATGAATTCACGCATGGGTCCGCGCTCGGTTCCCGCAGCCGGGAACAGGTAGTTGTTGATGACCTGTGCCTGAATCCACGGGTTGATGAAGGAAAGCGCGACGCTGAATATGGACACGATGAAGGGCACGCAGAGAATAAGGCGAAGACCCTTCGTCATAGCCCACATCTTGACGTAGACTTCCTTCTTGTTCATGCAGTATGGGCATATCTGGGTGTTGTTTACGAAAGGACGGTGGCACTTCGGGCAGAAACGCTCGGGGGTGCTGTTGGTGATGGCTTCGCCCTTGTCGTCCTCGGCAAGCAGCTCGCAGGCGCGGACGATGACCGAATATCTCGGAAGATCGCGTCCCGAGACGAACTGACAGATCAGAGTCTGCGCGCCGTCTATCTCCGCGTAGAAGCCGCAGGAGCCGTACATTACCTCGGTATGGAAGTTTTTCGAGCCGCTTATCGGGAATATGCCGAGAAGCTCGCCGTTAAGCAGCTTGTACATGCGCTTGTTGGTGAACGCCACGTAGCCGGATACGAAATTGTCCTGATATATACTGAACGGCAGACAGTACATCAGCCTCTCATCAGTACCGACATTCGCATCAAAGGCGGCTTTGTCCGCCTCCGGCAGGTCGTACATCAGTTTCATTAGCTATATACCTCTTTTCGACAGACGTTTACCTGAAATTACAGATAGATCTCTATTTTTCTGAAGCTTGCGGAATCCAGCTTCTTCGGGTCGGGGATCATGAAGCTGTTACCGTCAATGTCGTTGATATAAACACGTCCGTCCTCGAGCACGCGGATGTTCGAGAAGGGGTTATTCAGTATGAAGGTCACATGTCCTGCAGATGTGTCCGCGTCCCAGTAGGAGTAACCGAATTTCTCCTTGACGCTGGTTATCTTCTGGAGTATCGGCGAGAAGTAGCGGCGGTCAAGCTCCTCAAGGAAGAGAGCGCGGGTCTCCTCGTCAAAATCGGTGATACGGCGTATCATGCCTATCTCCTTGCCTCGTCCCTGCTTCTTGGAGTCGGGCTCGCGCACCGAAAGGAACTCGTCGGGATTGGTTACGGGGAAGGAACGGAGCATTACGACTCTCTCGAAGAATTCGGGGTCCTTTCCCTCCACGTGAAGGTCAAGGGAGATAAGTCCGCCCTTTGAACGGCTGAAGGTCGCGTTTTCGGGAGTCAGAGGATAGGATACGCGCTGGTCCTCGAGGATGAGGTCGCCCTCGTCCATCATGTCGTCCAGCAGCTCCTTTTTCTCCTTGCTGTCTTCCTTTTTCTCTTCGGTCTTTTCAGCCTTCGTATCCGCTGCCTTTACTTCCTTTTCTTCTTTTTTTGCTTCCTTCTTTTCGGAATTCTCGGCAGCCGCTGTTTTCTTTTCTGTATCTTTTTCGTTAGCCATTTTAATCAATGCCTCCTGTTATACGGGTAATCCCGGTTTACATTCCCTGAAGGATCTTCTTCATCGCTTCGGTCTGGAGCGTGTAGAGACGGTAGAATATACCCTTCTTCTCCAGCAGCTCGTCGTGAGTGCCTTCCTCGGCTATCTCGCCGTTTTCAAGCACGAAGAGATGGTTGCAGTCCTTCAGCGTGGACAGACGGTGCGCGATGGTTATCGTGGTTCTGCCCTCGATAAGTACGGAAAGCGCGTCCTGGATAAGACGCTCGGTCTCGGTATCCATTGCGGCAGTCGCCTCGTCGAGAATGAGGATAGCGGGGTCAAGGAGCAGCGCGCGGGCAATCGAGATACGCTGCTGCTCGCCGCCGGAAAGCCAGCGGTTGCCGGTTCCCACCATCGTCTCGTAGCCGTGAGGCATTGCGAGAATGAAGTCATGGGCGTTTGCCGCCTTTGCCGCGGCTATAATCTCGTCCATGGTGGCTCCGGGCTTGCCGTAGGCGATGTTCTCGGCTATGGTTCCCTTGAAGAGGTAGACCTCCTGGGAAACTATGGCGATATTCTTTCGCATCGACTTGCCTGCGATCTGCTTGACGTTCACGCCGTCAATTTCTATCGAGCCGGAGATTACGTCGTAAAGACGGTTGATAAGGTTGGCGATGGTTGATTTTCCTGCGCCCGTGTGTCCCACGAGACCCACATGGTCGCCGGGATTTATCCTGAAGGTCACGTCCTTGAGGATAGGACGGTTGGGCATGTAATGGAAGCATACCTTCTTGAATTCGATCTCGCCGCTGAAGCGTTCAAGCTCGACTGCGTCCTGCGCGTCGGTGATCTCGGGTATGGTGTCGATGATCTCGAACATACGCTGAGCAGAGTTTGCCGTATTGGTCATTGAGTTGGTGAAGTTCGTAAAGAAGTTCAGCGGGCCGAAGATCATTCCGAGGTAGGAGATATACGACGAGAATTCACCGTAGGTCATGGTCTCGTTCATGACCTCGATACCGCCGTAACCC
>JAZQNC010000333.1:0-15172 GCA_045627165.1 Eubacteriales bacterium | reverse complement strand
CGATTCCTATTACAACGCTGCACAGATCCTCGTTGTTCCCGCTGACAACACCGAATTCGACGTATGCAAGACAGCCGAAGACGTTGTGGCTATCCTCAATGCAAAGGACGCCGGCTGCAAGATCGGCGTTCAGAACGGCACTACCGGTGAAATCTACGTTGTAGGCGACGCAGATCAGCCCGACGGTTACGGCTTCCCCGGACTTCCCGCAACCAAGATGCCTTTTGATCACCTCGGACTGGCTGTAAACGCTATGCTCAACGGCGAGATCAATTATGTTATCGGCGACAACGCGCCCTGCAACGCTATCGCAAAGAGCGTAAACGGCAAGTAATCCTGCCGCCATCGGCTTGTATCATATCTGAATCTGAAATCCTCCGTCGACGCATCGGCTGACGGAGGATTTTGTAAAGAAGGAAACATTATCTATGGATTTATCAATCAAGTGGTCGAAATTCTGGTATCAGTTTGCCACAAACGGCGGCTATAAGCGGATTTTTGCCGATGGTCTGGTCAATACTCTCGAAATAGCTATTCTCGGACTTCTTATCGGTATAGTTATCGGTACGCTTATCGCAACCGTCAAGGTCATGCCGAAATACAGGACGCTTCCCCGTATTCTGGACAAGATATGTACCGTATATGTGGGATTTTTCCGCGGTACTCCTATCGTCGTACAGCTTCTGATAGCGTATTACGTTCTTTTCCCGCTTATGAACGTGAATATCGGTTCGCTGAATACCTGTATCCTCGTTTTCGGTCTGAATTCGGGAGCGTACGTATCCGAGATCATGCGCGCGGGTATCCTGTCGGTTGACGCAGGACAGATGGAGGCGGGACGCGCCGTCGGCATGAGCTATTCCGCGACGATGCTTATTATCGTCGTTCCGCAGGCAATAAAGAATATCCTGCCCACTCTCGGTAATGAGCTGATAGCTCTGGTCAAGGACACCTCGGTCGTTTCCTTTATCGCGGCTACCGACCTTTACAAGACCTTCACGGAAATCGGTAACTATAACTATGAGTTTCTGATCCCGTATTCATTCATGGCTGTTATATATATCCTGCTGGTAATGCTGATCACGGTCGGTATTAAGATGATGGAAAAAGCGCTCCGCAAGGGCGACAAACATATATGAGGAGCGGCTTATGAACGAAACAAACGAAAACAAAAAGCTGATAGAGGTCATAGGGCTGAAGAAAAGCTTCGGTTCGAATAACGTGCTGCGCGGAATCGACATTTCGATATACAAGGGCGATATAGTATGCGTTACGGGCCCGTCGGGCAGCGGAAAGTCCACCTTCCTGCGCTGTCTCAACTGTATGGAAGACCCCACGGGCGGTCAGATCATCTTCGACGGCGTTGATATTGCCAATATCAATATCGACATCAACGTACACCGCCGCAAAATGGGAATGGTTTTCCAGCAGTTCAATCTGTTCAACAACAAAACCGTCATCCAGAATATCATGCTGGCTCCCGTTCATATCGGCTGCAGCGACCTGAAAAAAGCGAAAAGACACAATTTCTTCCTCGGCTTTACCAATCTCTTCCGCAAAGAGAAGCAGGGAAAGATAGAAATAACCACCGACAAGGCGGAGATAAAGAAGAACGCACAGGAAAACGCCGTCAGACTGCTTAAAAGAATAGGTCTGGAGGACAAGGCGGACGTTTATCCCTCCACTCTGTCCGGCGGTCAGAAGCAGCGCGTCGCTATCGTCCGCGCTCTGGCGATGAATCCGGAGGTCATTCTTTTCGACGAGCCTACCTCGGCTCTCGACCCCGAAATGGTGGGCGAAGTTCTCGACCTCATGAAGGCGCTTGCCCGCGAAGGCATGACGATGGTGGTCGTTACCCACGAAATGGGCTTTGCCCGCGAGGTCGCCAACCGCGTCATCTTCATCGACGAGGGAAAGATCCAGGAGGAGGCTCCTCCCAAAGAGTTCTTTACCAATCCTCAGAACCCCAGAACGAAGGAATTTCTGTCGAAGGTTTTATGAGCTTTATACGTCCCGGTATTTTCCGGGACTTTTTTATCGGGAGAAATAAAGATTTACTATTGATTTATATTCTGAGCTGTGATATAATTCTGCAAGGGCTGGGTGTTTCGGCCTTTCCGCGGAGGGGAAAGCGTCATACGCACTCGATATGCATATATGGTGCTTTACCTGTCAAGCCGCACTCAACACCCGGCAAAAAAATCGTACAAACAGATCATACATCCGAAAATATTCAGGAGGTTTCCCCCATGTCGCTTCATGATATATTCTATCGCTATCCGAAGGCTTTTCCCCTTCCCGCCGTGCTTGACGGACCTGTCGGCACCCAGATGATAAAGAGAGGTATGCCTCAGGGAATGGGCACCTCCGATTTCATCAAGGCAAATCCACATCTGCTCCGCGAGGTCCAGAAGAACTATGTGGACGCGGGCTCGGATATCCTTCTTACCGCAACCTTTGACGGCAACCGTCCCACTCTCGAAAGACACGGCTGCAGGCACGATATCCCATCGCTTATAAAAGAGATATCCGCTCTTTCGGTGGGCGCGGCGAAGGTCGTGGCAGGCTGCATGTCCCCCACCGGACTGATGATCGAGCCTGTGGGCGATACTCCCTTTGAGGACGTCGTCGCTGTCTATGCCGAGGCTGCCGATGCCATGAACGAAAACGTTGAAGCATTCTTTGTCGAGACGATGATAAGTCTTACCGAGGTGCGCGCCGCCGTTCTCGGAATCAGAAGCGTTACCGACAAGCCCATATTTACCTCGCTGACCGTAAACGAACACGGACGCACCATGTCGGGCGACGCTCTTATCCCCGCAATACTCATTCTTTCCGATCTCGGCGTTTGTGCTTTCGGCTGCAACTGCTCGCTCGGTCCGGACAGCATATACAACGCCCTCAGGCCGGTCATACCATATTCCGTGGCTCTCGGTATTCCGCTTATCGCAAAGCCCAACGCCGGCGTTCCTCATTCCGACGACAAGTGCTGCGACGCTTTCGCTTTCCATTCGCAGGAGTATTCGACCTTTGCCCGCAACGCTCTTGACAGCGGCATGATGCTGCTGGGAAGCTGCTGCGGCTCGGACGAGACCTGTATTGCCGCTGTCAGCGGTGAGGTCAGAAAGGGCTGTAATTTCAGCGGCTATGACGGAGAGCTTCCCGAAACGGACAATCTCTGCTGCAATAATCACACTGTCGCCGAGTTCGATCCGGACGTTGAGCCCATAGACATTACCGAGGACATATCCGACGATTTCGACGACTGCGAGGACGACGTGCCGCTTCTCAGAATTACCGAAGAAAGCCTTGAATATCTGCTTGAGTCCTACTTCACCTTTGACCGTCCCTTCGCTCTCTGCGGAGATAAGGAAGCGGCGGATAAGTTCGCAAGAGTATATTGCGGACGAGCACTCTTTATCGAGAAATAATATCGGTATTACGGACAAGGCCTTCCCTCGCGGGAAGGCTTTGCACATTTATGTAACGGAGAACAGAGAACATCAATGAGAGAAAATTTCTGCATACTCGGAGAGGAAAAAAGGTACACCGACAAGGCGTACCGCCGTATGCTTTATGACTGCGGAGTGCGTGAGCTTGCCATGGATCCGGGTATATTCATGGGCGATGACTGGGACAGAGAGCGCGTAAAGCGTTTTGCCGACGAGCTGAATGAGGACGGACTTGCGCTTTCCACCTCGCATCCCCCCTTCGGCTCATTTAATCAGCCCTTTTCCACTCTTCGCCAGTCCCGTGAAGGTCTGCGGAAGGAACTGGAATACCTCAACGAATACATACTGCGCTGTGGTCTTCTGGGTGTGAAGGCGATACCCCTTCATACCGGCGGCGCCATGCTGCCCGATTCAAGAGAGTGGGAGATAGAAAGCGCGAAAAGATACGTTTATGCGCTTATCGAAAGCGCGGAGAAGGCGGGAGTGGTCATTGCGGTCGAAAATACCAATCACGCCACCGCTGTCGGCTTTTATCCCGGAGTCGAGGAACAGATAAAGATGAACCTCGCCGTCTGGAAATTCGACGACACCGAGAAGATACTGGATTTTGTTCACGGCTTTGCTTCGCCCTGGGTGAAGATATGCTATGATACCGGTCATTCCCATCTGAACGGCAAGA
Organism: Eubacteriales bacterium; assembly: GCA_045627165.1. GTDB lineage: Bacteria > Bacillota > Clostridia > Oscillospirales > CAG-272 > JAZQNC01. The sequence continues at coordinate 11,041 of JAZQNC010000333.1, read as the reverse complement.
TGCCTGCCGACCTGAGAGCGTTTTACGATGATATAGTCATGTTCCACCTTCACGACGGAGACGGAATGGGAAGCGATTCCCATATCCAGCCGGGGTACGGCTGCACCGACTGGGAGACGCTGTTTTCTGCGGTAAGAGAAATGAAAAACGACCCTGTCCTCCTTGTGGAAGCAAGGCCCTGTTTCGGAGACTATAGGCTGATGATCGGGGAGCTTGCCGCTCTGCGTGACAGAAGGCTGATAAAAAAGCGCGGCGGCTTTTACCTCAAGGACGAAAACACCGGACGACTTGTGATAAAGGAGGATATGTGATGCTTTCCTATCTTTTTACACCTCAGAACACTCCTTCGTCTCTTAACGCCGACGAGATAAGAAAGGAATTTCCCGGGGGTATCGGTCTGTCGGGAGAGCTGCCGAAAGAGACAAAAAATGCCCTCGCAGGCATTTCGGATATAGTATTATACGACAGCGTTCTTTCGCTCGGCGAAGCTTCGGCTGATGATATGGCGGAGGCGATAAGAGAAGCGGCCGGATATAAGGCAAGGTATTTTCTTATCCGCGCCGGAAAGACCTGCGACAGATATGCCGATAAAAGCGTATTTGTGCCTTTTCTGAGGGAATACAGGGCAATGGCGGAGGAAAAAGGTCTGAAACCGCTGCTCACCAACCGAAAGACCTTTGACACCGAAAGCTTCATGTCCTCCGAGAAATTTCTGAGGCTCTCAAAAGCGGCGGGAGTGAAGATAGCCCACGATCTCGGTTTTTCTCACTCTCAGGCCTCCGCGCTTGAAAACTATTACGATTTCGAGGAGGAGACCGAGCTGCTGCTTGTCAGCGACAACTACGGCAGAGAAGCGCGCAATAAGCCCGACTGGGTCACTCATGATATGATGATACCCGGAGATATGCTGCAGCCCGGCTACGGCACGCTGCCAGTTGTCGGCATTATGAAGCTTGTGAGAAGGGATCACCCCGATATGCCCGTTTTTGTCAACGGAAGCAGATACGGCGGCGCGTCTCTTGCGCAGGTAATGCTTGAAACAAGGACGCTGTTCGGCGGGCGGGTATTCATAAGTCCCTGTCAGGCGAGAAAGGGACGCGGCGGGGACGGAAGGCTGATTATCTGAATAAATAATACTGTCCGATAAACCGGAATATGTTTATTCCAGCCGTTCAAACCCATCAAGGTTCAATTCGCGTCTTAGTTCCTCTTTGGTTGGCATATACGGCAGGTATTTCGCAGCAAAAATCTGCCTGTTATCTTCCGGCAGGGTGAATTCTACCAGTGTATCGCTTTTATCCGCGCAAAGAACAATGCCGATAGGAGGATTATCTCCTTCGTTCATCATTTGACGTGTATAATAATTGACATACATCTGCATCTGTCCGAGATCCTGATGTGTCAGGTCGCCGATTTTCAGGTCTATAAGAACAAAGCATTTCAGAATATAGTTATAGAATACCAGATCTATATAGAAATGGCGTCCGTCAACATTGAAGTGCTTCTGACGCGCTACAAAAGAGTATCCTCTGCCGAGTTCAAGAAGAAATTTCTGAAGCTGTGCTATCAATGCCTGTTCAAGCTCGGACTCATAATAATGTTCATTGGCGGGAAGATCCAAAAATTCAAGAACATAGGGATCTTTGATAATCTTTTCGTATTCGGGCTTGGGTTCCGATATGTCAATTTCAGCAGATACGCCTTCCTTGTCTTTACTTGCCAAAATACGGCGGTAGTAAAATGAGTTAATCTGTCTGTCCAGCTGTCTGGAGCTCCAACCTGATTTAACGGCTTCCTCAAGATAAAAATTGCGTTCTGTATCATCTGCAACACGCATCAGACTGCGATAATGTGTCCAGCTCAATTCAGGACGCACTGCGTCCTGAATCGGAAAAGAAATATAGAATCTGCGCATATTTCTGAGATTGCTTACATCAAACCCTTTTCCGAATTCTGAGGTCAATCTGTCAGATAAAAACTGAAGAAGCTGCTTGCCGTATTCCGCACGATCATTTTCACCGCAGGCTTCATAAATCTGTTTTCCGATATTCCAGTATGCTGTCACCATAGCGGAATTCACCGCTGAATATATCTGCTTCTGTGCCGTAATGATATAGCCTCTTACCGCACTGTAAGTTGTCTGATTATCCGTAAGTTCCGTATTTCTTTGCAATAATTCATCGCTGCTCATGTCATTTACCGTCCTTTTCGGAATTGACGTGCTTCCTGCTTTTAACTTCCACGCTACGGATATTATATGCCAAATGATACACAAATGCAAGCAAATGCAACACAAATACTGTAAACATTCTGCGCTTGCCATAAAAACGGTGCAATCACCTGTGTAAGGGACTGCACCGTTGTTTTTGATATGTAAGCGTATGAAAGTTTCGGTCAAGCCTTTTCAAAAGGCTTGGCAGGGTTTGGGGCGGCAGCCCCAAAAATCCAACCATTCAGCTGAAATTAAGCGGCAGCTGCGAGGCGAGCCTGTCCTCAAGCACGCCCTCGCGGGTGGCCATTATCCACTGATATACGTCCTCGTATACCTGTTCGCGCCCGATCTCGTTGAGTATCTCGTGGCGCATTTCGGGATAGATACGATAGGAAAGCTCGTATATCTCCGCGTCCTGAAGCGCGTCGGCGACACGCTGGGGGCCCGCGCCGTATTCGCCTACCGGGTCGTCTCCTCCGCTTATGATGAAGATGGGGAGTCCCTTCGGCACCTCTGCCGCCCATTCCTCGCCGTTAATGTCGAGGAGCATCTGCGTAAGGTCGCGGTAGCCCGCAGCAGTGAAGATAAAGCGGCAGCGTCTGTCCTGTTTGTAGGCATTGCGGTTTTCGATATTTCTCGACAGCCATGAGGAGTGATCCTTCTCCGCGGCGAAACGGGAATTATAGCCCTTGAAGCCCGCCGCGAACATCAGCTTGCTGCGGTGATGATCGCCGCGCACCTTTGCGATAAGTCCCGCCAGCTTGGACGAGAGCTTCATACCCTTTATCGTGCCGCTGGTGCCGCATATTATCGCTCCGTCGATGGTATCCCTGTGCTTTATGACGTACTCGCGGAGAATGAAGGAGCCCATGCTGTGTCCGAGCATGATGTAGGGCAGAGCGCGGTATCGGCGGCGCATTATCGTGCGGAGCATTTCCACGTCCTCCACCAGATTTTCTATGCCGTTTTCGGGTCCGAAATAGCCGAAGTCATCGTCGCTTTCGACGGATGCGCCGTGACCCAGATGATCCTCGCCGCAGACGACGATGCCTCTCTCGGTGAGAAAGGTGATGAATTCCTCGTAGCGTTCCAGAAATTCACACATACCGTGGATTATCTGTACCACCGCGACGGCGGGAGAGGAGGGGGTATACACATAATATGCTATTCTGTGTACGCCGTCGTGAGAAGGGTAGAAGTCGCTTTTTTTCGTGCAGGACATTTCTTTACCTCCGGAACAGGTCATTGCAGATCCTTGATGTCGTGATCGCGGATGAATTTTTCCATATTGGCTATGTTCGGGCATGAAGCGGACGAGCCGGTGCCGGTCATGGTCATTTCCTCGATGAGCAGGGCGAACTTCGCCGATTCCCTTATGGACAGACCGTCCGAAAGAGCGTATGCCGCCGTCGCCGCCATGGTATCGAAGGAGGTCGCCATATCCCTCGGAGTCACCTCGCAGAGCGGAGTCTCGACATAATGAAATCTGCGGTAATAGAGCAGGAGATTTCCGTTTTTGAGGCGTATCATCAGGTTTTTCGCCTTTGTCTTTTCAAAGAGCTTCACGCAGTTGATGACGTAATTTGACGGCTCGAAGGTATTGCCGGTAATGTCCGCGAAGGTTTTTTCGTTTGCGAACACCAGCTCGACGCAGGTATAATCGTATGAGGGAAAATAACACTCACCCTGTCCGGTATAGCAATATACCGGAATATGTCTGCGCTCGCAGATATCCAGCGCCATGCGCACCGCGTCCTTCGGCACGGAGAGCTGCAGAAATACCGCGTCCGGATGGAAATCCATGGCGTCCTCCACGTCCTTCGCGCTCAGACCGGAGTTCGCGCCGCCGTAGAAAATATAGCGGTTTGACCGGTGTTCGTTTGCGATTATCACGCCGAGGCCGGTGTGCATATTTTCGGCAAGGCTGATGAAGCGGGTGTCGATACCGTTTTTGCGGTAATACTTTTTCAGTCTCACTCCGCCGTCATCCTCGGCGATACAGGTGCATATCGCCGTGTCAAATCCGAACTGTCTGAACATGAGCGCTGAGTTGGTGGCACTGCCTCCCGGTATGTAGCAGTAATTCTTTTCGCTGACCGTTTCGCCGCATTCGGGCATTTTATCCACAATAAGCTCTATATCCACACAGCTGCTGCCTATTACGAGAATCTTACTCATGTGTATACGCCCTTTCCGCGGTGTTTGGTATGGTTTGTTCGGATCAGTACTCGAAGGTGTTTCCGTTTGTCTTTATTGTAACGTGATTGGAGCCGTCCTCAGACTTTTCGACGCGGCCGACGATCTTCGCTCCTACGCGGTACTTTTCAGCCGCAGCTATGACCTTTTCGGCGGTTTCGGGAGATACGTAAAGCTCCATGCGGTGTCCCATGTTGAACACCTGATACATCTCGCGCTCGCCTATGTCGCCGTTTTCGCCGATAGCCGCGAAAAGCGGAGGAACGTCGAAGAGATCGTCCTTGATATAGTGAAGTCCGAGACCGAAGTTTTTGCACTTCGCCTGACCGCCGCCGGTGCAGTGGATGATTCCGTGAATGAGGCTTCTGTCGCCGTCGAGCAGCTCTCTGATTATCGGAGCGTAGGTCCTTGTGGGAGAGAGCATGGCGTCGCCTACGGTGATATCGCTTCCGGGAAGAATATCCTCCAGGCGGTACTTTCCGCAGTAGACCTTGGAACGGTCTATTGTGTTGGAATAGGATTCCGGATATTTGTCGGCGTAGTATTTGGAGAGAAGGAGGTGACGCGCCGCGGTGAGTCCGTTGGAGCCCATTCCCGCGTTATAGCGGTCCTCGTAGGTCGCCTGGCCGAAGGAAGCCAGGCCAACTATCACGTCGCCCGCGCTGATGTTGTCGCAGTTGATGATGTCGCTGCGGCGCATACGGACGAATACGGTGGAATTGACGATGAGGGTGGAAGCCAGATCGCCCACGTCGGCTGTCTCGCCGCCGCACATATTTACGTCAACGCCGAAGGCAGAAAGCTTTCCCAAAAATTCGCTGTAACCCTCGATGACGGCGCGGATGGCGTTTCCGTCAACACGGTGAGCGTTGCGGTCTATCGTATTGGACATGATAAAGCCGCTTGTCGCGCCTACGCAGATGAGGTCGTCGAGATTCATTACCATGCTGTCCTGCGCTATTCCGCGGTAGGCGGAGAAGTCGCCGGTTTCGCTGTATTTCAGATAGGCAAGAGAAGCCTTCGTTCCCGCACCGTCTGCGTGCATGGCGGCGCAGTATTCGGGGTCTCCGCAGGGGTCCGCGATAAGCTTGCAGAAAGCTCCGCTGAAAACTCCCTTATCCAGCTTTTCTATCGCCTTGTGTATTTCTTCCTTTGTTGCTGAAACACCGCGTGAAAGGTATGCTTCGGACATAATATGCTGCCTCCGGTATATGTTTTTGATGTTATGTATTTGAAAAAAACGGGAAATGCTCCGTGCGGAAACACAAACCCATTATACGCAATATATGGATTATACCATAAAATAATATACAAATCAAGTGCAAAAGAAGGTTATTTGCTCAATTGACTTATAACTCTTCGGTAAGTATTTCCCTTATGCGCGAGATATCGTCTTCGTTCACGCCTATTTCGCCGAGAAAGGCTTCCACGTCCTCGCGCAGAGTGGGTTTTCCGTAGGCCTCGAAGCCTGCGCAGAGAGCGTTGATGTTGGCGAGATGAGCGTTGACTCCGGCGTTTTCACCGTCTCCGCGGCAGGAGAAGAAGGTGAGAAGATGCTCGCGGTAAAGGTCTTCCTTGGAAAGTCCGCAGAGCGCGCCGAGAATAAAGAAGACAGTTCCCGTGCGGTCGCGGCCGAGAGAGCAGTGGAAATATATCGGATAGTTGGCTTCGTCGGCGAATACCTTTACGGCGTTCCGGAGATTATTGCGGTAGTTTTCGTCGCCGTTGAAGATATGCTGATACCATACCAGCGAACACGGGATCAGATTGATGCGGCCTTTGAGCTTTTCGCTGGTCTCGCATCCTCCGGTAACGTCAAGCTCGGTCTTTATTTTCAGCACGTTTACGAAGGTATCCGCGTCCTCATCGGAGATTGCGGCAAGTCTCGCGCCCCGGTAGAGCATACCGTATTTCATGCGCCTTTTTCCGTCCGCGGTGAGCTTTCCTCCCGCGTCGCGGGTGTTGTCCACCGAAGGCAGCTCCAGCATTCTCGGAGGCAGATCGGTACAGGTAAAGCTTATGCTTTCATTGCCCGAAACAACGCTGTAGCTTTCGCCGGGGATAAGGTTCGTCAGCTTAGCCCCGCCGTCGGTAAGGGCGATCTCTCTCTCGCCTCTGCCGTCTCTGAGTATTACGCTGTCCGCGTCGGATTTTACTGTCAGGGGCAGCGGAAAATAGTTGTTTCCGCTCCAGTCGCAGTGTTCGGTTATCGTCTCCTTTGTGAAGACGTCCAGCTTCATGAATTCCAGTATTTCGGGCTTTGTCAGAGTGTATGTTTCGCCGCAGGCAAGCTCCTGCCCGTCGGCTTTTATTATTTTCAGCATTTTGAATTATCTCCTTTACCTGTTAAGTATGTCCGCAATTTTCAGAGGTCCGAAGGCGGGAAGCGGTCTGCCGTCGCTGTCGGTGATGTTGGCGTAGGCCTGATTGCCGAAGAAATAGGAGAGATAGCAGTTCAGGAAGGTCTCTCTCGGTATCTCGTAGCGGATATAGGCGGTGTCGTTGTGCAGCTCGGTGCGGATTATCCTGCCTGTTTCCGATCTTTCGGGAGAGGTGGAAATGAGGTAGCCTGTGGCTCTGCCCTCGCTTGTCAGTCTGCCGTTGAGGTTTTTATACTTTACCGCAAGTGTGCTGCCGAAATCGGGAGCGGCGTTCACATCGTATATCCTGTCAAGCTGAGGCGCGAGAGTTGATACCATGCCGTATGGGTCGAAGCAGAGACGGTACATGGATTCCGCCGCCCATACTCCCAGCTTCGCGTGATAGCGGGCGTGCATATGTATGCAGTCCACCAGCTCGGCGTTTGTGGTGGCAACCGTGTCGAGATTCGGTATCTTTTCGGCAAGGGTGCGCTGCTGTTCGCGTATCGCGCTCCACCACACGTCTCCCTCGCCGAATATCCAGGTGAAAGCATTTATCTGTACCTGAACAATGGGCATATCGGGCTTGCCGAAATCCTCTCTGAAATTCGCCGCGAATTTTATCATATTGTCGGTGAAGGCGTTTACGCCGCCGGGATTTGCCTCGGAGCAGCCCTGATACCAGAACATTCCGCGGGCGTTGCCTCCGCATTCGCGGTAACGCTTTACCATTATGTGGTAGAGGTTCGGAGCGGCGGGGTCGTAATCGTCGCGGTTCCACTGGAACATTCCGGAGCCGCCGAGGGCGCAGGGTATAAGTCCCTGGGGTACGCCCGTTCTGCGGAACATCTCGCAGGCGAAGAAATGCCCGGGACCCACTCCCCTGTCTTCCACTCTTTCGGGGACGTTTACACCGTTGCCGAATCCGAGAGCCCGCTTGAGGTACTCCTCGCCGCTTCGGAAGGTGGGATTGCAGCGGGGATTGCCGGGCTGCCATGTGCTGTCAAAGGAATAGAAGCGCACCTCGCTGTAAATGTCGCACCTGCCGGCGACGTCGCGGTAGGTCCCCGCGCCCTCCATGTTTGACTGACCTGCCAGCACCCACACGTCTCCCACATAGAAACCGCTTATGCTTGCGCTGTCTCCGTTCTCACATTCGAGCAGGGCGTTGTATGGTCCTCCCGCCGGGATTCCTTTCAGCGAGAAAAGCCGTATATTTTCCTCTCCGCTTTCTTTTTCGGCAAGCGCGGCGGTGGCTTTCAGCTCCTCGCGTCCCTCAAGGACGAAGCGCAGCGCACCCCTGCAGCCGCCGTCAACGGCAAAGGTTATATCGCACAGGGAGGCGCTGTCTCTCTGCATTACCATTCCGTCTCTGAGTCCGTACAGTATTTCCATGATTATTTCTCCCTTATCCTATCATTCGAAGTCTGAGATATATCTGTCGAGGTAATCGAGGCGGAGGGTTATGAATTTTCTGATATAGTCGTTGTTGACATCGTCGGTATGTCCTCCGTTGGGCCAGCGGGCGGTATCACGGTCGTAGGCTCCGCAGCCGCGGACCTCCTCGTTGAGTCTGTCGGCGCGCTCGAACAGAGCTTCCTCCGAGAGCAGTCCGCTCCGAAGCTCCGCCCAGCGGCTCACCAGATATTTTCCCGCCTCGTCCATGGTGACGAGCATCCGCCCAGCCATGTTCTGCGCCCCGATATAGCTTACCAGATAGTCAATATCCTTTTCCCAGAACAGTGCTGTTCTTCCCGTCCAGTTCACTCCCCAGCTTATGTCGCAGTCCCAGGGACAGAGATCCACCCTGTAGCCGTTTCCGCTGCGTTTGAAGGACAGGAACATATTCTTCCAGGCGTTGTCCACTCCGCTGATCACGTTTACGAATATCCAGTGGTCGATGGCGGTGGGTACCGAAATGTAGTCGGTTATCCTCGAAGCGAATTCTTCGTCGGAGCTTTCGTAGACGATGCTCATGAAGTCGGCGAGCACGTCCCAGTCGTCCTGATCCGGCGGTTCGGGTTCCTTTATCGTCAGCGAACCCATGCTTGTGCTGTGGTTCGCGCGAAGAATATCGCCGCTGTATGGTATCTCCCATGATTCGGTCTTGACGAGTATCTCGCCGTTATCGGTATCGGTTTCCGCCATTACTCCGTCCACCGGTACGGTCAGACCGTATATGCCCCAGTAGCAGCCGTCTATGATAAGCTCTATATATTCTATCTCTGTGCCGAATTTTTCGCCCCTGCTGTTTTCGGCTCCTGTCATGTCGAGCCAGAGATCCATTGACATTTTGTCTCTTATCTTGCTTTCATCGGTATACATCGCCATCAGTATCCAGTCGTCGTCCTTTCGCATACCGAGAAGATTGAGCTTGTTTTTCTTTTCAAAGCTGTCGTCGCGCAGATTGAGGCGGTAGCTTGTTTTAGGGAAGCTGCGGGACGAGCCTCCTCTCTGATGTATCAGAGTGCTCGATTCGTAGTATTCATCGCAGGAACGGAAGGTGATATACGCCCTGCTGTCAGAGGATGAAAAGGGGTTGCTGCCGTCTTCGGGAGTACGGCAGGCATGTCCATTTCCCGTTACGGTCATAACCGGAAGGTAGGTAAGCACAAGCCGGTATATCCGCGAGGATTTCTCGTTTACCGCGAGGAAAAGAAAATTATATCCGCTCTGCACCGCGTCGTCCAGCGTGCCGGAAAATCTGTCGTATTCCATTTTCACCACAAAGACCTTCACGCTCTCTGCCGCTTCAAAGGAGATGCTGTAATCGGAGAAATCCGAGCCCTTTTTTACCGTGGCGTAGAAGGTGCCGTTGTAGTCGGAATATGCGGCGGGGACGGCGTTTACGCTGCACAGGCTTATCAGCGCGTCTCCCGTGGGATCGCGCGGCATAGTGATGGCGCTGTATTCCTTGTTGTCGATAAGCTCCATGCCGAAAATACTGCCTGAGTCGGGCATGGTCACGCTGACATCCGCTTCGGTTTCGGATATATCCGATGACGCAGCTTCTTCCGCGCCGGCGTTTTCATGCGCGCAGCCCGCCGCAGTCACGGAAAGAAAAATCAAAAATATGAGAAAAAGGAAAAATTTCGGTTCGATTCTGTTTTTCATTATGTCGGAATACCTCGATTATCAGAAAACCTCGCTGTCGGCTCTCGGTTTGGATATGCTGTATATTCCCTTTTTCAGTCCGCTCATGCTGTTGAGCAGGAGAGCGCCGCCCTTTATCGCGTCTGTAAGGGGAGCTTCGGAGGGTACGATCTTTATGCCGCAGACCTGCCGCATAAGCTCGGGCATACCGCTGAGCAGACTGCTTCCTCCCGTGAGGAGGATCCCCTCGGACACTATGTCGGACAGATGCTCGGTGGGTATGGAATCCACGGTCTTTGCGATGAATTCGGTGAGGGGAGAGAGCTGACGGCAGTAGATCGCGGCGAGCTCGTCGGAGGATATGGTGAGCTTTTCGTTGCGGCGCACTCCGCCGATGACCGCGCTTCGCCTTTCGCCCTCGCAGAGCGTACCCGCGCTGAGCTTTATCTTTTCGGCTTCAAGGGGGGATATGCTGACCGAGTATCTGTTTTTTATGTAATTAGCCGCCGCCGAATTAAGGGCGTAACCGCCTATGGGACAGGATACCGAGATACAGGAGCTTCCCATGGAGACCAGAGATATATCCGTGTGGGACGCGCCCATATTTATGACCATGTGGCTTTTGGGAAGGAACACGTCGCAGCCCAGACCTTTTGCCGCCGCGAAGCCGCTGTCAACGACAAAAATCCGTTTCAGCGGAAGAGCGGAAAATTCCGACACTATCCTCTTTTCGGCCTCGTCGCTGAGTCCTCCGGGAACGATTATCAGAGCTTCCGGACGGAACAGGCTGTGTCTGCATGCCTTCGAGATATACAGCTTCAGCATCGCGGAAGCGTCCTTTGTGAGCGCGTTTGCGCCGGAAAGCCCTCTTGCGAGAGGTTATATCAGCCGTCTGCCTCCGGGAGAACGGGTGACCGCCCTTACCGCCTCGCCGCCGAACAGTATGTTTTCGGATTCCTGTGTGTCCGAGCCGCACGAAACCGCCGCCGCAGACGGTTCGATGAAGGTCTCGCCGCGGCTCTGAATGAAAATGCGGGTCTCGGATGCGCCCGCGTCTATGCAAATGCTGTTTCCTGCCATTTTGTCTCCGTAAGAATTTAATTCGTAATATTCTATCTGTTTCCGAAGGTTTTTGCCGCTGTGAGCGCGTCTACCGCTCTGACTCCGTTTTCTAAAAGCA
>JAZQNC010000332.1:0-7524 GCA_045627165.1 Eubacteriales bacterium | reverse complement strand
CGAATCATTGCTTTGCCTTCTTCCTGTCCTTTGCTCGCTTCCAAAGCTCCGCGAGCACGGTTGCCGTTACCAATATTATAACCGCAAAGCAATAAAAAAGCAAGAGAAAATACAAAAGAAATGTATTGAATTTTGCCGTCTTTTATGGTAATATATTATCGGAGTATTATTATGGCAGCGTAAATGTCGGAGGAATATGAAATGGACGAAAAATTATTTGAAAAAGAAGAATCAGCCGAAAGCGAAGAAGAAAAGATAAACTACAAGGAGCTGCTCAAGGAAGTTACCGAGCGTCTCGCTCCCCTGCAGCAGAAGATCAAAGCCGCGAAGATCCCGGTCATCGTGCTGTTCGAGGGCTGGGGCGCGTCCGGCAAGGGTTATATCATCGAAAAGCTCATTTCGCAGCTGGATCCCAGAGGCTGCAAGGTATTCACCACCGGAGCGGTCACCGAGGACGAAAAGCGTTTTCCGCTTATGCGCCGCTACTGGGCGAAGATCCCCGAATACGGCTGGATATCGGTATTCGACCGTTCATGGTACCGCGACGTTTCGATTTCCGCGGTGGAGGACGGTATCTCCGACACGGATATAAAGCGCCGTTTCTACGAGATAAACGATATGGAAAAGCAGCTCACAGACGACGGCTACGTCCTGCTGAAATTCTTCCTCCGCATTTCCAAAAATGAACAGAAGAAGCGTTTCGAGGAGCTTGAAAACAATCCCGCCACGAGCTGGAGAGTTACCGCCGACGACTGGCGTCATCACCGTATGTACGGCGAATACGAACAGGCCTTCGACAAAATGATAAAGGAGACCAACTCCAATCCCGACGCTCAGTGGATAACCGTCAACGCCAAGAACCGCAAAAAGGCGGCTTACGAGGTGTGCTGCATCTTTGAAAAGGCCTGCCTTGCCGCGCTCGCAAGGGAAAAGATAAAGACCGCCGACAGCATCCGCATCGACAGCAGTATTCTCACAATGCCCATAAAGCCTCTTTCGGAATACGACCTTTCCGCAAAGCTCGACAACGACGAATACAAACAGAGGCTGAAAGCGGCTCAGGACCGCCTGTTCTATCTGCACAATCTTCTCTACCGCCGCCGCATACCGCTCATCATCGTATATGAGGGCTGGGACGCCGCCGGAAAGGGAGGAAACATCAAGCGTCTTACCGAGGGACTTGACCCCCGCGGCTACGAGGTCATTCCCACCGCCGCGCCCACTCCTCCGGAGCTTTACCGTCAGTATCTCTGGCGTTTCTGGAATTCTCTGCCCAAGTCGGGACACATCGCCATCTATGACCGCTCATGGTACGGCCGCGTAATGGTGGAACGTCTCGAGGGCTTCTGCACAGAGGCTCAGTGGAAACGCGCCTTCGATGAGATGAACCATTTCGAGCTGAGTCTGCGCAAGTGGGGAGCGATCATTATCAAGCTCTGGCTGCAGATAGACAAGGACGAACAGCTCGCGCGCTTTACCGACCGTCAGAACACTCCCGAAAAGCAGTGGAAGATCACCGACGAAGACTGGCGCAACCGCGAAAAATGGGACGTCTACGAGGTCGCTGTCAACGATATGCTTAAATACACCAACACGGATTACGCTCCCTGGGTGGTGATCGAATCCAACGACAAGAAATTCGCCCGGGTAAAGGCTATCGAGACGGTAGTCGAACATATAGAAAAATACATAAAGGAATAAAACTCAGAAATTCACCCGATACGATAACATAATGAAGTACAGACAGATCACCGCATTCGCGCTTATAGTAATAATGCTGTTTGTCGGAATATTTCCGGTCTTTGCCGAGGAGGAAGCTCTTGCCTCGGCAAAAAGCGGCGACTATTCCTATACCAGAGACATAGACGTGATACCGGATTTTTCTCCCGACTATATCGAGGGCAGAGGAAACGTGATAGACTCAATACCCTCGGGCGGCAGTCAGTGGAGCGCCTCGTCAGCCTCGATGAACCTCACCGGGATTTCGTCGATGCAGAGCTATCCCTACAGCAGCTTTGACGGCGACGGATGTCTCAATATCAGCTGTGATGAAGCGAGAAACAACACATGGTATTACGTTACGAGAAGCTTCGGCAGCAGGGGAATCGACCTCTCCGACTGCGGGAGTCTTGTCTTTGCGCTCTGCTGCGACTATGTGGACAGCAGCAGTAAGATTTCGGTATCGGTGAATATCTATACGGGAGCTTCAAAAAAGCTTTACCGCTATGACGGAGTTACGCCCGAGACCTGGAACGGAGTGATATGCAATATCTCCGGACTCGAAAGCAGGAACCGCGTCACCTCGATCAAGATCGGGATAAAGCGCAGCGGCAGCGACGAAGGCAATTTTTCCGCAGGCTTCAAGATCGACGGGCTTTTCGGCTGTACGACAAACGCGCTTCCGCGCGCCATAGCCTTTTCCTCCGAGGTCTATTCCATAAACGGAACCTACAATACTCTCGTCTTTTCCGACGACGGCAATACCATGCTCGTAAACGCCGCCGAGGAAGATATCTCGGAAGAGATCTCTCTGACAAGCGGCAGGATCCCCTCCACGGTTTTCGACGAAGCCGACGCGGTGAAGGTGCGTTTCAGAATATGCGAGGGAGCGTCGCTCAGTTCTCTGCAGCTCCGGTACACCACTCAGTCGAATCCCTCGTTCAAACAGAATGAACCGATATTGCAGAACGTCGAGCAGACCGGCGACACTCAGGTGTGCTATTTCATTCTTCCGTCGTCGGGAATCACTCAGCTCAAGCTGATAATGAACGCGGAGGCTCACGGCAATTTCGAGATATATTCGATAACTCCCGCCTCATTCTATACTCCGCTGTCAAAGGATTCGGGGCATACATCCCCGAAGCTGGGCGCGATAACCTCATGCAGGATATCCTCAGATACGGGACGCAGGATAGTCATCAAGGGCAGCTTTTCACGGGACGAGCTTTCGGCATACCGCGGTCAGGGTATCGCGCTGTACGAGCTTATGCCCCACGAGGACAACGAAAAGCTGTTTGACGGAAGTCTCAATCCCATTAAGACCGCCACCGTCAGTGAGAATTTCTCCTTTGAGATACCGCTTTACGAGGGGGAGCGAAGCCGTCTCACCTCGCGCTTTGCCGTGATCCTCTATGACAACACCAGCTCGGAAAGCATCCTCCTCGGTTCTCCGGTATACATTACCAATCCCGATATCCTCGCCGATCATACGGTAAACCGCAATTCCTCTCTTACCAAAAAGGGGTTCATCTGCGACGGCGCAACGGCTGCCGAAAATTCGGTCTCACATACGGTGATCAATCTCGACCTCGGCAGGCTGTTCGCCGACAATTCCGGAGCGGTCGTTCATGAATACGCGGGGCAGAAATATCTCTTCGACAGCGATTACGTCGCGGAGCTGGACAGCAGAATAAACGATATGCTTATCGCGGGCTGTTCGGTAAATCTGCGGCTTCTTCTCACACAGCCTATTTACTCATCCATGCGCTCTCTGCTTGTGGACGGCGCGTCCGACGTCTCTGTCGCCTACCGTCTCGGCTTCAACGTCAGCAGCGAAAGAAGCGTGCGCGCCCTCGAAGCGGCGGCGGATTTCATAGCGCGGCGATATTTCATATCCGACGGCGGTAGCTTTACGGCGTCGGGCATCATAGTCGGCTCAGACCTTGATTATGCTTTCAGATATTACAATCTCGGTCTGAATACCCTGCGTGATTACACCGATTCCTATCTCAGAGCCTTCCGCGTGATATACGGTACGGTGCGCTCGGTATGCTCAAACGCGAAGCTCTATATCCCTCTCGGCAGCGAATGGGACGGAAAGGGCGTATACTGGGACGGAAAGGCATTGAAATTCAGCTCGCGCGATCTGCTTGATTCTCTTTCCGCTCAGCTCAAAGCCGAGGGACAGATAAACTGTTCTCTGACCTTTGACCCCTATACCGACCGCGAGCCTCTTATCACCGAGATCATGCCCCGCGATCTCACCGGCGGCAGCATAAGTCTGCTCAACGTACCGGAGCTCTGCCGTTTCCTGCGCCAGACCAGACTTCTCTGTGACGGCGCTCCCCGTTCACTTATGCTCGTACACGACACGGAGCCGGTAAACGCCATTGTGGAGGCCGTCGATTCCTCGGACGCCGCCTACGAATATATTCTCGCCTATGAGATAATAAGCTCGGACGTGGCTTCGGGCGTGGAATGTTTCATAACCGACGATTCCTTCATACGCTCGGAAGACAAGCGGGGATTCTATTCCGTACTCAAGGGAATAGACACCTCCTCGGGCGATTCGATCGCGGATTCGGCTCTTGAGCATTTCGGTCTCGAAAGCTGGTCGGCGGTATGCGAGGGAATTTCGGGAATAAATTCCTCGATACGTTTCTTTACCCAGCGCGGCGCGGCTTCATCCCTTCCGCCGAGCATAACCGGAAGCTGCGGTTTGTGGGATTTCGGAGCACATGATTCCGGGTCGTCGCAGCCCCGGCTTGTGCTCTCCTCCCGTGGAGACGTGATCGACTCAGGCAGCGGTCACGATAAGCTCAGCTTCTCCCGCGGCGGGCTGTACGGCGCGGCTTACATTTTCCCATACACGAGAGATCTTACCTCGGCTTCGGTTATAAGCTTCCCATTCAGCTGCAGCGGCGAATGTCAGCTTTGCGTTGAATTCAGAAGCGCGGCGGGGCAGATGCGCTTTTCCGGATCATGCAGTCCCGATGTATCACATACAGTGGTATGCAGCATAGCGGATTTCGCCGGACTGAAAGCGGTGGATTCGGTCGCAATCTTCATCGAAAGCAAAAACGGCAGCTCCGTTGAAGCGGATATAGGCAGCTTTACCGCGTCTTCCCTCAGTCTCGACAGTGACGGAATAGCCGATATGTTCCTTTCCGAAAACGAAAAGCTCTTTGCCGACGAAAGAGGAGACCGCACCGACCGTCTCGTAAGAATAATCGCCGCGGTGCTTGCCGCCGCCCTCATAATCGAGGCCGCATATATAATTCTTCGCGTTAAGCGCATATCCGAAAACGCCCGCAGGCTTGAGGAAGAAAAACGCGAAAGATTCAGACAGCGTTTCGGACAGTAACGGCAGAATCAGACAAAACGATAGGGAGATATCAGTCATGAAAACAGTAAAACTCAACCGCTCCGACCTTTATGTTTCGGAGATATGTCTCGGCGCCGACCGTTTCGGCACGGGAACGAACCGCGACGACGCTTTCAGAATGCTCGATATGTTCAGAGACGCGGGAGGAAGCTTTGTAGACACCGCGAATATTTACGCCCGCGACAGCCTCTGCAGCCGCAGCGAAAAGCTCCTCGGCGAATACATAGCGTCGAGAGGCAGAAATTCGCTTATTATCGCCACAAAGGGAGGTCATCCAAACATTTCGTCCATGCACACTCCCCGTCTTTCAAAAGCCGAAATAGAGCACGATCTCGACGAGAGCCTGCGCGTACTGGGACTTGACTGCATTGAGCTCTACTGGCTGCACCGCGACGACCTTTCACAGCCCATAGGAGATATTCTGGAAACTCTCGAAGGCTTTGTCCGCACCGGCAAGATACGTTATTACGGAGCCTCGAATTACCGCGCCGACAGACTTACGGAGGGTAACAGATACGCCGAGGAGCATGGACTTTCGGGCTTCTGCGCCGTGTCGAACATGTGGTCTCCCGCGCGTCAGAACGAAGGTCATCCGCTCAGCTCAGACGATACCCTCGTGCGATTCGAGGATGAGGATCTGTCGGTATTTGACGACACCGGCATGACCTTTATTCCCTACAGCTCCTCGGCAAAGGGGTGGTTCGCAAAGCGCGCCGCCGGTCTGTCTGCTCCTCTCGACGGCATTTACGAAAACGAACACAACCTTGCTCTGCTCGAAAAATTCAGACAGTCCGGAAAGAACGTCCAGACCGCGCTTCTCGAATATATGTGCGATTACAGTGACGCGCAGATAATACCCATAACCTCGGTAAGCCGACTCGAACAGCTCAGTGACATATTGAAGGTGCATTGCGGGTAAAGCGTGAATACGATTTCAGAATATTTCAGAATATGGTAGATGAAGAAATAGCGCAGAATCCGCTCAAGGCCTATCTGCGCCACATGATAGTGATCCAGGGCCGTTCACCCAAAACGGTCGAACAGTACGAGCAGGACATAACGATGTTCCTGCACTATCTCTCGGCGAAGGACGATGGAAAAAATCTCAAGAACACCGACCCTCACGCCATATACGAGAGCAGCATACTGAACATGAATATCGGACGTATCGAAAAGGTCACGCGCTCCGAGGTAATGGACTTTCTCGAATACTGCATGAGCATACGCGGCAACAACGAGAGGGCGCGTTCAAGAAAGCTCTCGGCGATACGCTCCTTTTTCCGATTTCTCGTGATACAGCACGCCATAAAGGAAAACCCGGCAAAGGAGATAGACTCTCCGAAGCTCAAAAAGACCCTGCCCAAATACCTTACCGAAAAAGAGGCTCTCACCCTTCTCGAAACGGTAAACGGAGATGTCACAAGCAGGTCCCGTACAAGGGATTACGCCATAATCACTCTTTTTCTCAACTGCGGAATGCGTCTCAACGAGCTGTGCGGGATCAGTCTTTCGGACGTGGACAGCGAGCTTCGTTCCATCCGCGTTACCGGTAAAGGCGCGAAGGAACGTATCGTATACCTCAACGACGCCTGCCGCTCGGCTCTGACAGCCTATCTGCCCGACAGAGGCAAGGACACCGATACCTCCGGAAGCGGCGCTCTGTTCATTTCCTCGCGCCATCAGCGCATCTGCGACAAGACCGTTCAGGCGATAATATACAAATATCTTAAACTTGCGGGACTGGAAAACCGCAGGTTTTCCACCCACAAGCTCCGTCATACAGCCGCCACTCTCATGTATCAGAACGGAGTCGAGGTGAGAGTGCTGAAAGACATCCTCGGCCACGAAAATCTCAGTACCACCCAAATATACACTCACGTCAGCGACGTTAATATGGAAAAAGCAATGGCCTCCAACCCCTTATCGGGAGTGAAGGCCAAAAAGGTCAAATCGGATCCCGAAAGCGGGGACCACGAATAACGGCTTTTCAGTTTTTCTCAAGCATGAAAACGCTTCCGTCCGCCGAGCCGCGCTGATATATGGTAACGGTATCGGCGGCAAACTTCGCGTTGTCGCAGTTACGCAGCAGCGAGTAGCTCTGTTTCGGACAGCTGAGCTCAAGGCTTCCTCTCTTCTCCGGCGCGATATCGGGAGAGAGATAATTTACGAATCGCGTGGTATGCGAAGCCGCGGAATAATCGGCTCCGTATCCCATGCCTGACAGCTCTTCGTCGGACATTCCGAAGAAGGAAAGTCCGCGTCCGGCGGTGTCGGTACATTCAAGGGAAGGATCGCAGTGGTACCAGTTGTCCTTCAGCTTCACCGCCGTCCACATCCTGGCGCTGTTTCCGATGCTGCCGTATACCGGAGTACAGTCTATCCCTGCCTCCAGCAGAAGATAGGTGAAAACCGCCGACTGG
>JAZQNC010000331.1:0-2598 GCA_045627165.1 Eubacteriales bacterium | reverse complement strand
ATAATACATTATAGATTTGTTGTGCAATACGGTAAATGTATAAAATGTGCGCGGAAATTGAATTATATATATAAAGGTCACCTCTAAAATCGCATAATGCTTGTATAACGGATGCTTATGCGAAATAATTGTGCCGGATGATTTATTTTCGCCACGCCGTATTATGATCGTTGAAACCGTTGTTGGAGAACGGAGTATTTATGGTAGCATATCTTATATTGTATCACGTGCTGTGCCTTCTCGGTGTGTTAGTACTGTATATCGGAAGCCACGGAACCGTATATAAAAAAATGTCGCCCTATCTGAAGGCGGTATATGCCATGGTCGCGCTCGTTATAGGCAGCGATATGATGTGGGGTATCGTTTCGGAATACGGCTGTCATAATATCGTGACAGACTATCTCATAAATATCATCTACTTCTCCGCGGAGATGCTCGGAGTTTATCTGTGGTATGTCTATACCGTCCACACGCTCAAGGCATTCGATCTCAACAGCAAGCTCGTGAATACCGTTATCGTATTCCCGGTATTTGTCATATTGCTGCTGACCGTTTCGACACCGTGGACGCACGCGATATTCAGAATAGAAAACGGCGAATATATAAGAGGCGAGCTGTTCTATTTTGACACCATAATTAAGCTCGGCTACATACTTCTCACCTGTCTGTACGGCTTCGGCTGTGTAAAGCTCGAAAACAAGAAGTATCTGAGAAAGAGAGACCTGCTCATCGGTATTTACGGCGTACCGATAATAGTAGCCGGTATTTTGCAGTCGCTGACCGGCGCGGATTTCAACTGTATCGGCACGATATTCGGACTTGCGATACTCTATCTTTACGGACTTAACAATACCGCGATGGAAAACAGCGACATCGTAATGGCGATAGCAAAATCCTACGACGGCGCGTATATGATAAATGCGGATGACCATACGATACGCACGATATATATAAATGAAGATTATATCGCGAAATTAAAGCAGATGTCCGACTCGGTAAGCTACGAGGAAAGAGTGAGAAAATTCGTCGATGAAAGCGTAGCTCCCGAGGACCGCATTACCGTTGAGGTGGAATCCTCTGTCGAAAATATACTGAAAAAGCTCGAAGACAAAAACACGTACAGCTTCGTGTATAAGATACTGAACAAAAACAACGAGATCCTGCACAACAAGATGACCTTTATGAAGGCGTTCAGCAAGGATGAAAAGCTTGAGATATTCCTCGGAGTAAGCAGTATAGAAACAAGACAGATCTTTATTGAGGAAACCGAAAAGGAAAGAGAACACAGAGAACAGCTTGAAAAGGTAAAGGAATCACTTACCAACGTCATAGCGAACGTAATAGAAGCGCGTGACACCGATAGCGGCGAGCACGTTCTGCGCGTAAAGACCTATACGCAGATGATAGCGAACAGAGTAATGGAGGATTATCCGAAATACGGGCTTGACGCGGAGAAGATTCGCTACATAACCGCGGGAAGCGCGCTGCACGACATCGGAAAGATAATGATCCCCGACGCAATTCTGTTAAAGCCGGGCAAGCTGACCGACGACGAATTTGCGATAATGAAAACTCACTGCGCAAGGGGCTGCGAGGTCCTCAACATGATGCCCGCCGACCTTGACAGAGAATACATAAAATACGCGAACGAGATCTGCCGCTGGCACCACGAAAAATTCGACGGACAGGGCTATCCCGACGGACTTGCCGGCAACGAGATCCCTGTTTCAGCGCAGATCGTCGCGCTTGCCGACTGCTTTGACGCGCTGACGACAAAGAGAGTTTACAAGGATGCCTACTCAAAGCAGGAGGCGTTCCTCATGATAGTAAGCGGAAAATGCGGCGTTTTCAATCCGGAGCTTATAAAGAGCTTTGAAAGAGTTTACGTGACAAAGCTGAAGGATGACTGATCGCAGATGAATAGCAGAATGTCCGCGACCGTCTGGGATTGGCTGAACACGGCTCTGGGAGTGATAAATCCGATAAGCAAGCTGACCGCGCTGGCAGCTCTCGCCGCCGCTCTGATAAGCGGCAGGAAAGAGGATATAAAATCGGATCGCGCGAACGGCTGCTTCGATCTGCTCAATCAAAACGAGCAAAAAGCACTCGAAGCGAAGGTGCTCGGCTTTTACAAGGGAAGCACGGTGGTGCGCCGCAGAGGGCTCGGGACGTTCAGCGTACTCGGAACGATATGGGCGGACAGATATACCGACTGCGAAACGGTCAGACACGAATACGGTCACAGCGTGCAGGAAAGATTTCTCCCCGTGCTGTATCTGACGCGGATCGCTCTCCCGTCGGTGATATATTTCTGGTGCAGAGCCGCAAAGAAAAAATGCACCTCGTTCGACTATTATTCAACGCCGTGGGAAAGAACGGCAGACTGGCTCGGCGGCAGCAAACGCCGGACGAACTACAAACGCCATTCGCTCGCATGGGCACTGAGCGAAAACCTGCTCGGCGTGATAGTGATACCGCTCTACTTCGCATTCGGATACAATAAAAATGTAAATAAAAATGTAAACAAATAAGACGGGAATTTTCTCCCGCCTTTTTTATTCGGCGAAAAATGTCGGATAATAAATGTTTTCATTCTCC
>JAZQNC010000330.1:0-4350 GCA_045627165.1 Eubacteriales bacterium | reverse complement strand
GTCATCAGGATTGAGTGAAGCCTGCATTCCGGGGAATATGCCTTCTTCAAAACCCGGAATGAATACGACGGGAAACTCCAGTCCCTTTGCGGAATGAATAGTCATCAGCACGACCGCGTCGGCGTTTTTATCATAGTTGTCGATATCGGCAATCAGTGATACGTCCTCGAGGAAGGTTTCAAGAGTGGCATTTTCGTGTTCTTCTTCATAGGCGATCGCGTTGGAAATAAGCTCCTGTACGTTTTCGAGACGGTCAAGGTCTCCGTCCGTACTTTCAAGAAGCATCTGACGGTAGCCTGAGAGCTCAATGGTCTGGTCAATCAGAGTCGGCAGGGGTTCCGCTGCGGCGATCTGCTGCAGCTTTTCGATGAGAAATGTAAATTCACGGAGCTTGGGAGCATACTTGGCAATGGCAACATACTTATCGGTATGCTTCATTACCTCGAACATACTGAGACCTTCAGCCGCGGCAATAGCCTCCACGGCATTGACGGTTGTCTCACCGATTTTTCGCTTTGGCTCGTTGATGATTCTGCGCAGACGGAGATTGTCGCCGGGGTTGTTCACAACGCAGAGATATGCGAGAATATCCTTGATTTCCTTACGCTCATAGAAACGCACTCCGCCGAGAATGCGATACGGAATACCGCTCTTGGCAAATACATTCTCAAGACTGTTTGACTGGGCGTTGATACGGTAGAGAACGGCAAAGTCGCTGTAATTGCGGTTTTCTCCGGTATGTCCGGTCATTATCTTGTTGATGATGTAACGTGCTTCCTCGTTCTGGTTGTCGAGCTTTTTGAGAACCACCTTGTCTCCGGCGCCGCGGTCAGTATACAGCGTTTTTCCCTTACGGGTCTCGTTGTTCGCTATTACAGCGTTGGCGGCACCGAGGATGTTGCCGGTAGAACGGTAATTCTGCTCGAGCTTTATCGTCTTTGTGTTTTCAAACGCCGAATCGAAGCTGAGGATGTTCTCGATTCTCGCGCCTCTGAATTTATAGATGCTCTGGTCGTCGTCTCCGACAGCCATGATGTTTCGGTAATGCACTGACAGCTCATCTATCAGACTGAACTGAGCTTCATTCGTGTCCTGAAATTCATCAACACAGATGTATTTGAATCGCCTGTTGCAGTAATCCCTGACCTCCTGATGACTGCGCAGCATGAGAACGGTGCGCATGATGATATCGTCGAAGTCGAGTACGTTTGAATCATCAAGGATATGCTGGTATTCTTTATATATTTCGGCTGCCTTGGACTTTGCGAAATCTCTTCCGGCTTCCTCGGCCATTTTTTCGGGAGACCAGAGCTTATCCTTTGCGCGGCTGATATGATTCAGAACGACCTTGGGTGCGAGTGTCTTTTCGTCGATCCCGAGCTCTTTCATGATGCGTGTGATCACACGCTTGCAGTCGTCGGTATCATATATCGTAAATCCCGGTTTAAGCCCCGCTTCGACGGGATATTTGCGGAGAAGTCTCATGCACATGGAGTGAAATGTACCCGCCCATATATCCTCCGCGCTTGCGTTGCCGGGAAGCTCTCCGACTTCACGGCAGAGACGGGTCTTCATTTCATTCGCTGCCTTGTTCGTAAATGTGATACTCAGTACAGCCCATGGCGGACAGGGCTCTACCGCATACTGAGACAGTATTTTTTCTTTCTCTTCGTCACAGAGAGACAACGCGCCTTCAAGTTCGGATATATCTTCTTCCGTAATATTTGCGGGAACGAAATCTGAATAATAAGAGTTTCCGTATTTTATGATAAAAGCGATACGCTTTGTAAGTACTGTTGTTTTTCCGCTGCCTGCGCCCGCAAGAACGAGCAGAGGACCGTTGACAGAAAAAACAGCTTCACGCTGTGCGGGATTAAGAGATGAATACAGATTGTCAAACAACGCACGCTTGGCTGCGAGAAAACGCTGCGCAATACTGTTGTCACCCGTAATATTCATAATAACTCCATTTCATTTGTTGATACAAACATCTATCCTATATATTATACCCTAAAAATTTGAAAATTACAAGTCCGAACAGCGTTTTTTTCAAAATATTATTTATTGTTATGTTCTTACGATATTCGCAAACGCTATACTGCGCATGACAAAAAAAGCGGAAATGACCGCAGATGATCATTTCCGTAATGTGCAGTATAAATTGCGTTAATTTGACTTTGAATACCTGTAGGGATACATATCAGATTCCGCAGATGTATGGGGAGATAATTCAATGAACATTGTATCCGCAGCGGTCGCCGGGATCGTCAGAAATAAAGTCCCACTCATCTCCGAAACCGAGTCCGCGAAGATCAGCCACGCGGTCGTTTCGCTCCGCGTTATACATACGCCATATACAGCGCAGTCCCTGAATACTTGTGTCCACACCGGTCAGGGGCTTCTTTCCGTTCAGTACACAGTCCGCAAAATGCTCCATTTCAAACTGAACGTTTTTGCTCATGGGATTTTCCATAATAACCTCAGGCTCCTTCCCGAAACGAAGCAGAGTCATCCTGCCTTCGCTGAGAGCGCAGTCTATCATACCCTCAGTACAGTGAGCGTGTATCGAATATTTCAGCTTTGAACCCTTTGCGCCCCATGTCCCGAAATGATATCCGAGCGCGCCGTTGGCAAACTGTATCGACACGTTTGATGTGCCTTCAAATTCCATCCATGGCGTTCCGTAATTGGTACCGGTATGCGTACCCTTTACAGGCTCTCCGAGGAACCAGAGCAGCAGGTCTATATAGTGACAGCCGTGCGAGAAGAGCTGACCGCCGCCGAGAGTTGCGGCAAGGCTTGCCCAATGATCGCAGGGATACTGCGTATGCTGTTCTGTCCATATACTGACCTGAAAAGTATCTCCGTATGCTTTTGAATCTATAAGCTCCTTCAGCTTCACAACCATGGGATGGAAGCGCATACAGTACGCTGTCATCAGTACAAGACCTTTTTCATCCGCAATGTGAGCAAGCTCAAGGCACTGAGCTTCATTGTTGCAGAAGGGCTTTTCCATAAGCACGTGTTTTCCCGCAAGAAGACACTCTTTTCCGATACTGTAGTGAAGGTGATGAGGCAGGACCAGAAGTACCGCGTCAACCTTGTCGAGCAGATCATGAAAATCAGTACAGAAGAAATCACATCCGAATACTCCCGCGGCGATCTCCGCTCTCTCGCGGATTATATCACAGGTTGCGGTCACTTCAACGCTTTTTACTTCGTCATAGGCGTTCTGATGAGTTTTCTCCATACCGCCGCAGCCGATAACTCCGAGTTTGAGTTTTTCCATTACATTAACCTCCGTAATAATCAATGTTGTTGACCGTTAATTTGCAGACCTCCGAAACAGCGAATTTCCACGCTGTGAAGTGCTTTATGCAAACAGTCCTGAAACTGTATATTCCGATATCATTTTGTTATGATCTTTATACTGATCCTGCTTCATTATACATGAATATGCAAGGAATGTCAACATCATTTCATACAAAGCAAAATATTATGAACAATTTCAAATATTCAATTGCTTCATTGGTGAAAATATGATATAATACCAACGAAAATGAGATATACTCATTGCAGCTGTATAACAGCGGTTTTGATGACGGAGGAGGCAGACGTCTGATATAATGGAGAAAAATTATAATAAAACCACAAAAATGTTCGGCGGTTTTCCCGAGATACGTAAGCTCGGAGCTGTCGGTATATGCGGGGAATCCTCGCCATTTACGATGATAAGAAACGGCGAAGAACACCTCATGCGTCTTGAACTGTACGATAAGACGCACGGAACTGATTTTTCATGCGGAAATGCCGTGGCGAGAATACGCGACTGCGAGAACGGTGAAATACTGTCGGTATTTGGTGAAGGCTGCTATTATTATTCACTGTATATTGAAGACAGCACATATTATGTTCTGGGTACGGTATCAAAACCCGGAATGCTGTGCGGAGATGAAATAAGACTGTTTTACAGCACCGATCTCAAAAACTGGGAGTATCGCAAGCTTCTTGAAAATCCGGGATGGCAGTATTTCAATACGTCACTTACAAAAGGAAAGGACGGGTATGTTCTTCTCCTGGAAGCTAACAGACCCCTTGAGGAATGCGGAAAATATCCGTTCACTCTGTTCTTCGCGACTTCTCCCGATATGATAAGCTGGTCTTTCATGTCTGCGGATAAAGGGTATTCAAAGGATCGTTATATGGGCGGACCGTTCATGAAATATGTCAACGGATGGTATTATGTGATTTCCGTAACCGAGCTTCCCTGTCAGCGATACACTAATTACATTTACAGAACCGCAGATTTTGTCAGCTGGGAAATCGGATATTACAACAAGTCGGAGGCCA
>JAZQNC010000329.1:0-3300 GCA_045627165.1 Eubacteriales bacterium | reverse complement strand
GCAGCAAAGAAGCTCCAGGAAGTTCTTGACAAGAAAAAAGGCTGATAATATTTAACGCTTATACGGGGACAGACCGGGGTATTCCCGCTTCCCCGTATAACTCTTATACCGGCGTATTTCACCGGTACAGATCGGAAAGGTAATTTACAATGCAACGTGTATGTATAATCGGTATGGGTCCGATAGGCAATCGCCACGCCCGCTGCTACCGCGACTGCGAACAGGCTGAGCTTGTCGGCGTATGCGATATATTACGCGAGCGTGCCGAAGAGGCCGGAAAGACCTATGACGTCCCCTGGTACACAGATGCTCCGACAATGCTTCGTGAGCTCAAGCCCGATATCGTGAGCGTGACCACCGGAGGCTATGAGTATTCCTCCGACCATTATCTTCCCACGATCCAGGCCCTCGAAGCAGGCTGTCACGTTCTCGGTGAAAAGCCCATTTCCTGCGACCTTCGTCTGGCCCGCGAAATGGTTGACACCGCAAAGCGTCTCGGTCTCTGCTACGGCATAGACATGAATCACCGCTTCACTCCTCCCGCGCGTCAGTGCGAAAAATGGATGGCGGACGGACGTATCGGCGAGCTTCTCTTCTGCAATATGGCACTCTGGATAGGCAAGTTCATGCCTCTCGATTCGCCTTATTATCATCTCAAGGCGCTTAATCCCCACAGCGTCAATATCATGCAGCATTTTATGGGTCCTGTGGACAAGGTCACATGCTTCGCCTATAAGGCTGAAGGACGCGACATCTATTCCACTGCATCCGTGAATATGCAGTTCAAATGCGGCGCCGTCGGTCATCTCACATCCTCTTACGATATCAAACGCGGTCATCCCATGGAGCGCTGCGAGATCGCCGGCACAAAGGGAAGAATGATATTCGAAGATATGTGGAGTCAGGCTACTCTCTATCCCGCCGAGACGCTTCTCAAGGAAGAGTACACCAACCCCGTATTCGACGGATACCGCGACTTTGAGGATACCTTCCGCTGCCGCATACATACATTTGTTGAACAGGTTGAAGCGGGCTGCAAGCCTGAGGACATTGACGGAAGCGGCGAAGAAGGCTACCGCGCATCTCAGGTCATTCATGCCGCTATCGCTTCTCTCAAGGCAGGCGGCGCGGTCATCGACGTTGACTCGATAACCGAGTAAATCTGTTTTCTGACACACAGAAGGTTTCAACCATGGCAGAGCCTATAACAATGGATAAAAGAGTCTTCGGCAACAGCGTCGGAATACGCGTACTCACCGAAGAACATAACGGCAAAATAGGTCTGCACAGGCACGAATTCTACGAGTTCGTATATGTGGATACGGGTTTTACGCTCCATTCCCATGACGGACGCACCTCTGTTCTCACGGCGGGAGATCTGTTTGCCGTATCGGTAAACGAGGTCCACTCCTACACCAGTGCATATCACACAAAGATATACAATGTGCTCTTTCTGCTCGACGAGCTGAAAGGACTTGAGGACGAGATATTGCAGCTTCCCGGAATGGGTGATCTCGGCAAGCCCGGAAGCGCTCCTTTTCCGGTGCTGCACGTGGGATTGTCGGAACGTCACGATCTGGTCCTGCTTCTCGAAAAGATGAAGTGGGAATACCAGACCAAAGGCGTGGGCTGGGAGCTCGGTCTGAAAAGCAGTCTGCTGTCTTTCCTTATTTTCTATTCAAGGCTTTACAGTCAGGGGCAGATTACAAAGGAAAGCAGCGACAACAACTATTACGGATATATATACAAGGCTCTGGAGTACATAGAACAGAACTACGCCGGAGATATAGGCAGCCGCGAGATCTCCGAATGTACCGGTCTGTCGGTAGACTATATCGCCCGTCAGTTCAAGGCTGTACTGCAGATGACCCCAAGCGAATATATCCGCCGTTTCAGAGTAGCCAAAGCGATGGAGCTGTTAAAGAACACCTCGATGTCTACCGCGGAGATCGCTTCCGCAGTGGGCTTCGGAGACCTGAGTCTGTTCTCACGGGTATTCAAGCAGCTTTCGGGAGTCTCTCCCACCCAGTACCGCAGAGGCGAAATGTAATATCGCAGAAATTTATTTAAGAATCACACAAATATACCAAAATCAAGGAGTTTACTATGAACAAGCCCTTAAAGGTCGGCGTCGTCGGTATGGGCGGCATCGGCAACACACACGCAAGATGCTATGTAAATGATGAACTCGCTGAGCTCGTTGCTGTATGCGACTGGCAGAAGGCAAGAGCTGACGCGGCTGCAGAAGCTTACGGCGTTCCCGCATATTACGACATGAAGGAAATGATCAAGGCTCATCCCGACATGGACTTCATCTCCATCGCTACATCCGGTTACGAAAACGGAAGCTGGCACTATGTTCCTACAATGGAAGCTCTCGACGCAGGTTTCAACGTACTCGTTGAGAAGCCTATTTCCAACCGCATCGAGGAAGCTCGTGAAATGGTTGATTTCGCCGCAAAGAAGGGTCTTTACCTCGGCTGCGACCTTAACCACTACTTCTCCACTCCCGCTTTCGAGGCTGATAAGCTTATCGCCGAGAACAAAGTCGGTCAGCAGATCTACGCTATGACAAAGGTCGGCTTCGACGGTTCCGCTGCAGGCTACGGCGGAAAGGGCGCTCCCAGATGGGGTGAGTATCCTTACTCTCACGCTAAGGCATTCCTTACACATCCTTTCTCCGTAATGCGTCATTACTGCGGCAACGTTACACATATCCAGGCCTTCATGGATCGTCCCGCTTCCCGTTCCGCTGCAGGCGACCTCATGCTCTCCATCCAGTCCATCCACATGAAGTTTGAAAACGGCTGCGTAGGCTATCTTCTCAGCCAGCGCGGCGACGCTGCTTTCGGTCTCGGCGGATGGTGGTCCTTCGAGCTGGCAGGCACGCACGGCACATTCTGCATTGAAAACTGTGTAGAAAAGATCACATACTGGAAGCAGGGTCAGCAGCCCGAGGTCATGAACACCGGTGTTACGGACTTCGGCGCAACATTCCCGATCCGTATCCACGCATTCTACGAAGATCTCTCGAACAACGTACCGCTGGAACACCTCCGCGCATCCGGCAGAGACGCTCTTGCAACGATGGAATACATCTTTGCTGCCATTGATTCTTACGAATCCGGCGGAGAAATCGTTCGTCCGCATGCACTGCCCGCATACCACGGCGACCCGCACATCATTCACTGAGCGTTCGGCATTTCAAAATTCAGACCGCATCAAGCTCCCCGACCGGTTCGGGGGGCTTTTTTGCGGCTGTCTCCACCGTCGTGGACAAAAGCTTTTGCGGGGCTTTTC
>JAZQNC010000328.1:0-2195 GCA_045627165.1 Eubacteriales bacterium | reverse complement strand
GATCGCGCAGTCCCACGGGCTTCATGGGACCGAAACGCAGAGTGTCATAGCCTCTTGCCGCCATTATCTCCACAGGCATACAGCCCTCGAAGACCTGCGGCGCTTCCGCGTCGAAGTCGTGAAGCTCCGCGGTTTCGGCGTGTATCAGCGCGTCATAGAACGCGGCGTATTCCTCCTCGTTCAGCGGACAGTTGAGATACGCGGCTTCACCCTTGTCGTAGCGCGACTGGGAGAACACTATGCTCATGTCTATGGAATCCGCGTCCACAATGGGAGCTTCCGCGTCGAAGAAGTGAAGCGAATCCTTTCCCGTGAGGGACGAGATATATTCCGCCATTCCGTCGGAGGTCAGAGGTCCCGTGGCAATCACGGTTATTTCGCCCTCGGAAACGTCGGTACGCTCTCCTTCTCTTATTTCTATGTTCGGGTCGTTTTTTATCTTATCGGTGATATATGCCGAGAATATTGTTCTGTCCACCGCGAGGGCTCCTCCCGCGGGAACTGCCGAGGCTCTCGCTGCCTCCATTATAAGCGATCCTATCGCTTCAAGCTCCGCTTTGATAAGCCCGGAAGCGTTTGAGATCTGCTGTGCTTTCAGAGAATTGGAGCAGACAAGCTCGGCGAAATCCGGGGATTTGTGCGCCGGCGTGTATTTAACCGGCTTCATCTCCCACAGCTCTACCTTTACTCCGAGCCGTGAAGCCTGATAAGCCGCCTCGCAGCCGGCCAGTCCGGCTCCGATTATCGTTATTTTTTCCATTTATTTCGGTTCAACTCATGTGATACGGTCAGTTTTCTCCGTTCCCGTCGATGTTTTCGAATGTTCCCGCGTCGGTTTCGGGTTCCTCAACGTCCAGCTTGTAGCCGCAGACCTTGTCGTGGCAGACTATCTGCGTCTTTGTTTTCAGCTTCTTGCGGAAGAGCATTTTTCCGCACTGCGGGCATTTGTCGGCAAGCGGCACATCCCAGGTGATGAACTTGCAGGTGCGGGAGTTTTCGCAGGCGTAGAATATGCCCCTTTTCGAGCTCTTTTTGAAGATCTTTCCGCCGCATTCGGGACATACCACGTCCTCCAGCATTCCCTCCAGCGGACGGGTAAAGCGGCATTTGGGGTAGTTGCTGCAGGCGTAGAAGCGTCCGTAGCGTCCCGTTCTTATCACTATATCGGCTCCGCACAGCTCGCATTTGAGGTCGGTCTTTTCCACGGGTTTGCTTTCGGCGACCGTGCCGTCCTTATTGAGTCTGCGGGTGTTTTTACATTCGGGATAATTGGGGCAGGCGGCGAATTTTCCGAAGCGTCCGTTTTTGATGATCATCTTCGCGCCGCATTTTTCGCAGTATATGTCGGTTTCCACCGGCTCCAGCTTTATCTGTTCGCAGCTGTCGGAAGCCTTTGCGAGATTTTCGGCAAATCCGAGATAGAACTCGTCAAGCACCGAGCGGATGCTGCTCTGTCCTTGTTCGATATTGTCCAGGTCGTCTTCCATCTGCGCTGTGAATTCGGTGTCCACTATTTCCGAGAAGTACTGCAGCATGAGAGAGTTCGTTACCTCGCCGAGCTGAGTGGGCTTGAGAGCCTTTCCTTCTCTTTCGACATATCCGCGCTGGGTTATTGTGGTGATTATGGTGGCGTAGGTACTCGGTCTGCCTATGCCCTTTTCCTCGAAAAGCTTTACGAGAGAGGCCTCGTTGTATCTCGGAGGAGACTCGGTGAAGTGCTGACGGGGGTCTGTCTTTCTGCAGGCGAGTTTTTCGCTCTCGTCAAGAGGCGGAAGGGCGGTCTTTTCCATTTCCTCGCCCTCGTCGCCCGTTCCCCTGTCGGTGTCGTCCCATACGGCAAGGTATCCGGGGAATTTCACGGTATATCCCGCGGCGCGGAAGATATATCCTCCGCACTCTATATCCGCGGTGACGGTTTCAAGCTCTGCGGATGCCATCTGGCTCGCGGCGAAACGGCTCCATATCAGCTTATAGAGCTTATACTGCTCGTTTGAGAGCTTTCCCTTTATCTTTTCGGGATCGAGGGTGATATCCGACGGACGGATGGCCTCATGAGCGTCCTGCGCCGAAGCCTTCGTCTTGTATACTCTCGGCGTTTTGGATATGTAATTATCGCCGTGAAGCGCGGCAAGATAATTTCTCGCGCTTTCCTGTGCGCTCTCGGCTATGCGGAGCGAGTCGGTACGCATGTATGT
>JAZQNC010000327.1:0-4596 GCA_045627165.1 Eubacteriales bacterium | reverse complement strand
AAAGAACGACCTTTCCCATACACGCGGCGATATTTCCATGGGACGAACCAACAACGGCTACGATACCGCATCCTCGCATTTCTTCATCATGCACAGGGACAAACCCGGACTTGACGGTCAGTACGCCGCATTCGGAAAGGTTTACGAGGGCATGGATGTGGTTGACGCCATCGCGTCGGTAAAGACCGATGAAAACGACAAGCCTCTCACCGATCAGCGCATTAAGGCAGTTACATTTATCGAAAAGTAAAACCTGAGCGGAATATCCCGAAAACGATCATCCAATCTTCACGACAACAACAGAAACGCAGGTTATAGTATTATGAGCGTAAGACAGAAGCTGTCCGAATATGTGGACGGCGCAAAAAAGCTTGAAGAACGCGCGAAAAGCATAAAGGACAGCAAAAATGAAAGCGACGCCGAGTTCGATTCCTTCCTGGACAGCCTCGGAATCGGCGGACAGCAGCATATTTCGGTGCTGGGCTCTACCGGAAGTGTCGGAACTCAGGCCCTTGATGTTGCGGCAAGGCAGAATTTTATCGTTGACTTTATCTCCGGCGGAAGCAACGCCATCCTCGCCGAGGAGCAGATAAGAAAATTCAGGCCTGCCTATGCGGCGATGAATGACGAGATCGCGGCGGCGGAGCTAAGGCTCGCCGTTTCCGACACCTCCACAAAAGTGCTGTCGGGGCCGGAGGGAATACTCGAAGGCATTACGCACACCGAAAAGGGCGGCATGGTGCTCAATTCCGTTTCGGGCTTTGCCGGACT
The DNA here is from genome assembly GCA_045627165.1 of Eubacteriales bacterium. Taxonomy (GTDB): domain Bacteria; phylum Bacillota; class Clostridia; order Oscillospirales; family CAG-272; genus JAZQNC01. Next base: position 3,825 of record JAZQNC010000327.1, on the reverse strand, counting down.
GCTTCCTACGGTGACGGCGCTTGAAAACGGATACGATCTTGCTCTGGCAAACAAGGAATCGCTGGTAACGGCGGGCGATATCGTAATGAAGCTCGCCGAAGAAAATAAATGCGGGATATATCCTGTTGACAGCGAGCACTGCGCGGTTTCCCAGTGTATATCCGAACATGACAGATATGATATCAGACAGATACTTCTGACGGCTTCCGGCGGTCCCTTCTTCGGTTACAGCCGCAGCGAACTGGCCGCGGTAACCTGCGAACAGGCTCTGAATCATCCCACCTGGAGCATGGGAAAAAAGATCACAATAGATTCCGCGACGCTGATGAACAAGGGCTTCGAGGTCATCGAGGCGGCACATCTGTTCGGTATAGACACCGATAATATCTCTGTTGTGGTGCACCGTGAAAGCATAATTCATTCCATGGTGGAATTTTACGACGGCGCGGTCATGGCGCAGCTTGCGTGTCCCGATATGCGTCTCTGCGTGTCTCACGCGATAAACCGCGGCCGCCGCCGTGAATGCGGACTGAAACGCCTTGATCTTGCGGAGCTCGGCGGTCTCAGCTTCAGCCGTCCCGATACCGAGACCTTTACGCTGCTCGGACTGGCTTATCGCGCGGCAAAGCTCGGCGGCAATATTCCCTGCGCGATGAACGCGGCAAACGAAGCCGCCGTCGCTCATTTTCTCAGCGGTGAGATAAATCTCGTCACTCTCTCCGAGATCGTGGAAAAGGTCACACTCGATACTCCGAAAACAGATTTCCCGTCTATTTCGGATATAAACGAGACAGACCGCGATGCGCGTGAAAGGACGGAAAGCGAGATATCGAAGCTGCGCTGAGCGGCATCATGATTTAATCTTTTATCAGGCACAGGCACTTTTAAGGAGGAACCCACGATTTATATCATTATTGCGATACTCATTTTCGGCATGTTCATTTTTACCCACGAGCTGGGACATTATATCACCGCGCGCATATTCGGCGTAAAAATAAACGAATTTGCGATCGGGATGGGACCGAGACTGATACAGTATACATCGAAAAAGACAGAGATAGTGTACTCGCTCCGTATGTTTCCCTTCGGAGGCTTTGTTTCGATGGTGGGTGAAGACGAGGCTGTATATGAAGAAGGCTCGCTGAACAGCAAACCCTGCTGGCAGAGGATCATCATAACCGCGGCGGGCTCGTTCATGAATATCCTGCTGGGATTTATTCTCATGTTCAGCATGGTGGTGAGCGCGCCGAACATCGGTTCAACCGTCGTCGCACAGTTTGTCAGCGAGGACGCTGTTACCGCCGCGAGCGGACTGGAAGTCGGGGACAGGATACTGCGCATTGACGGCGTGAGAGTGCATACCTCGGTAGAGCTGGCTTACGAGATCATGCGGCGCGGAGTTGAGCCTGTAGACCTTGTGGTTGAACGGGGCGGCGAGAAGATAACTCTTTCGGACGTGGCTTTCCCGCTCAGCTCAAGCGAGGGAATGACCTTCGGAGATATAGACTTCAGCGTGGCGGCTGCATTGAAGTCGCCGGTCAACGTAATAAAGGCTACATGGTATCAGTCGCTGTCATCAATAAAGATGATATGGGAATCACTGTTTGACCTGATTAACGGACGATACGGAATGGAACAGGTATCGGGTCCCGTGGGAGTGACCGAAGCCATAGGCGACGCGGCAAAGACGGGGACCACATCGCTGCTCTACCTATGTACGCTGATCGCCATGAATCTCGGCGTATTCAACCTTATTCCGTTTCCCGCCCTTGACGGAGGAAGGATCGCGTTCCTTATAGTGGAGCTTATACGCGGAAAGCCGGTAAAACCGGAGGTGGAAGGCTATATACATTTTGCGGGAATCGTGATTCTCATGGCGTTCATGGTCGCCGTCACCTTCAAGGATATTACGGGGATATTTACCAGATAAACAACACGAAAATAAAACCAATGAACTACAACAACATACGGCGCGCAACGCGCAGAGTAAAAGTCGGAAACACATATATCGGCGGGAATTCGCCGCTGACCGTCCAGTCAATGACAAACCGTCCCGCCGACGATTACGAGGGCACTCTGGAGCAGATAAAGCAGCTTGAGGCCGCGGGCTGTGATATCGTGAGGCTTGCGGTGCCCACCGGAGAATGTGCGGGAGTAATTTACCGCCTGAAAAACGAAGGCGGAGTGAAGATACCCATTGTCGCCGACATCCATTTCGACTACCGCATCGCCCTTGAATGTGCTGCTGCGGGAGCGGACAAGATAAGAATAAATCCGGGAAATATCGGGTCAGACGACAGAGTAAAGGCCGTCGCGGACGCCTGCCGAAACGCCGGAATACCGATAAGAGTGGGAGTGAACAGCGGCTCGCTTGAAAAATCGCTGCTCGAAAAATACGGCTCGCCTACCGCCGAAGCTCTCGCCGAAAGCGCGCTGGCACAGGCTGAAATGCTCGAAAGATACGACTTCAACGATATTGTCATCGCTGTGAAGTCCTCGGATGTTTCGCTGATGATAGCGGCAAACCGGCTTATTGCCGAAAGGACCGACTGTCCCATACATATCGGCGTTACCGAAGCGGGTACTCCGGCGATAGGAATGATGAAATCCGCCGTCGGAATCGGGTCGCTGCTCTGCGACGGGATCGGAGACACGCTGCGCGTTTCGCTTACCGCCGAGCCGGTGCGTGAGATCGAAGCGGCAAAGGCGCTGCTGGCGGCGGTCGGCATGGCGGACACCGGCGGAATAAATATCGTGTCATGCCCCACCTGCGGAAGGACAAAGGTCGATCTCATCGGTATGGCTTCCGAGCTTGAACGCCGTGCGCTGGCGGGTGAAACTCATCCGTCTAAACGGCTGAAGGTGGCGGTCATGGGCTGCGCGGTCAACGGTCCGGGCGAGGCGCGTGAAGCTGATATCGGAATTGCGGGAGGAGACGGCGAGGTGCTTCTCTTCAGACACGGCGAGATATGCGGAAAGCTGCCGCAGGACAGCGCGGTGGAGCGTCTCATAGACGAAATCAACAGGCTGTAAAATCTTAACAGCCGGTACTTATTTTGTTTTCGAATAAGCAACAAAACGGATTCGGGTATATGATAATATAAACGGACAGGATACTGTATTATGTGATCGGAGAGGTGTGTTTTATATGAAGTATGAGAAAATTGTCGCTGTGTTTATGGCTGTAGTTCTGATTTTTTCCGCTTTCGGCGCATATGCGTCGGCTGCCGATACCGACGAGGCTGTTTCGGAGGCTGAGGTTTTTTCGGCGTCAGCCGAAGCTTCGACAGAACTCGTTTTTTCCGGCGTCGCGTTTAACGTTATCGTCTCTATTGAAGCGTATGATGCAAACGGCTACGGCATAGAGATCGATTACGAGAACTGCCGCATGGCCGCTGACCCCGTTGAGCTCAGCGCGGAAAAGGCCGATATGTTTTACGTCACCCTCGACAAATCGGTTGCGGCGGGTTACGAAGAAGACGGAGTTACCCTCAGCGGCGAAGCTGTGAAGTATACCTTCGTGACAGACAGCTCCTTTGTCGGCGACGTCAGCATCAGTCTGGATATCAACGTTATCGACGACGAGCGCAGGACCATCGTTGAAAATTCCGTGGATATTGTTCTCCCTGTCGTAACGCCCGTAATAACTGTGTATACGGATATTTCTGACAGCACCGTTATGTATCCCTATACTGACGGCGGTTATGTGGAGTTTATTATCAATACGCCGATAACTCTCAGCGGATTTGTGCTTGAGAATTTTGTCTGCGACAATCCCGCAATCACTCTTGATTACGAAAACGCCGAATATATCGGCGCGGGCGA
>JAZQNC010000326.1:0-5525 GCA_045627165.1 Eubacteriales bacterium | reverse complement strand
CAAGGCTGAGTCTCACCCATTCGCATTGCAGAAGCTGCATCTTTATTACTCTGTCTTCACCGGATATGAAATCGCCGAATATTTTCCGGCTCATAAGTTCAACGTAACCGTAAAGGGTAATTGCGCCGAGTCCGGGATTGTTCTTTGTATGGAATTCCGACATTGAGGTATCGTCGCCGAATATATCTTCATCGGTGAGAAATTTTCTCAGCGAAGAAACAAACGGCATACCCATCGCAGGTTGTTCCGCGTTGAAGCGGTTGAGATATTTCGAGAAATACTCGCGGTAATCCGAGAAATCGCTGTTTCGCACATAGGAGAAGAAATCACCGAGATAATAGGTGTTATGTGTAGTGCCTCTTGTTGCCGAACAGTATCTGTCTCCGCCATAAGGAGATGAAGGCAGATAATAGCGTTCCGGATCCAACTGCCTGATCTCAGGCAGTATTCCGAAGGTCGAGGAACGGTACCCGTCAAAGTCAGTCCTGTTTTCGCTGCCGTTAACCGCGTTTTCGTTATCTCCGCTCCACCATGCGAGACAGCAATGATTTCGCAGTCTTAATGCCGCCGCCCTCACCTCGCATTTAAGCGCGGAAATAAACCACTGTTCGCTTTCGGGATAACTTCCGCATGCCATCAGGAAATCCTGAGTTACAAGAATTCCGAGGCGGTCACAGTTTTCATAAAACGCATCCTGTTCAAAAATGCCGCCGCCCCAGACGCGAAGCATATTTACACCCGCTTCGGCTCCCAGTTCAAGAAGAGCCCGGATTTTTTCGGGAGTTTCCGCTGACGGAAAAGGCTCGCAGGGCACCCAGTTCGCGCCGCGGCACATTATCTTTGTTCCGTTGCACAATACCGTAAAACCGGAGAATATTTCATTCTTGTCGGGATTTTGCAGAAAATCTTCTTTCTTTAGCTCCTTTGCCGTATGCGCATAATCGCTGTCAGGTTCGTCGATCGGCTGTATTACGGTAAGACGGCGTATTCCTATCTCGGATTTTATTGTATTGGCGGGAGTCTCAAGCGTCAGCTCATACAGAGGCTGTCTGCCGTAACCGTTGGGATACCACAGCTCAGGATTCGGTATATCAATGTATTCTTCGAATGTCGGTGTTATTATTGTGCGTTTCTTTGAAAATACCGTCCTGCCCTGTGGTGAATTAATTTTTATTTTGATTTCATCTCCGCAGTTCTCAAAATCTCTAATATATATTTTCAGATAAAGCTGCGCCGTATATGGATTGATATCCTTTGTGTAAACGTAGTGCGACATTATCGTGTTCGGTTCACGGAATTCCAGACGACACGCGCGATATACACCCATTGTCACGAAACGGTCAACCCAGTCCCAGCCGTATGTACACTGTATTCTTCGGGTATTCATTCTCTCGGTCGTAAAAGCTCCGCTGTGGTTGGGCATACCTTCAACTTTTTTAACGGGAGAGCTGAACCTGACTTCAAGTCTGTTACCGCCCTCGGTCAGAATACCGTCCGTATCAAATTCGTACGGGATATGCATATCGTCGCAGGTTCCGAGCAGGACGCCGTTGAGATATACCGAACAGTATGTGTCCACTCCGTCAAAAACGATATATGAATTCTTTTTTAGATTCTCAACGGTAAAATTTCTGATATATGTAAAATCGCGTGACTCTATCCATTGGCATTTTTTTGAATTGTCGCGGCAGAACATATCGCCGAGCATACCCGCGTTCTGTAAATCGGTATGCACACATCCGGGCACAGTCGCACTGACCGATATTTCTCTTCCGTTTTCATTGGTTCCTTCAAGCAGCCATTCTCCGCATAAATCTATTGTTTTCATTGTGATATCATTCTCCTGTGAATCATGGTGATTTTCTTTAAGTACTCCGATTATATCATATATCAAAGGTAAATACAATATTTATTTTACGGCTGTTATATAAACGCATGGTTTTCAGACGTGAAAACGCAAGAATATATTGACATTTACGTCAGTCGTGATATAATACAGGCAAAAGCAATCTTACAGACATATAACCGGAAAGGAAAGCCTATGAAGTTCTACGGTTTCAGCGATGAAATTGATTACGGCAGATATCTGCCGCTTAATCAGGCAATTTCGATATTGAAAAAATATAACGGAGCAGCCATTCAGACAGACTGCGATACCGTTTTTTTCAACGGAAAATTCCGTGATATTTCCGATATGACCGGCGGAAAGAGCATTCTGTCGGTCGAAGGAAATTCTCTGTTTGTCAATCTGGATATAATCGGAATAATCCTGCATAATAAAATCGGAACAGGGTACGCGGAGATTCATGACGCAGCTGAAAAATTCAATAAAGAAGCTCTTGTATATGAAAACAGACTTGTCGTTTTACTTGACAGGGGAAGCAATGTAAATGTATACGATAATTACTACACCTTTGAAATGATAAGTCTCAAGCTCCGCAACGCACCGGACGAAGATTTTGAAAATGCGCTTATGGAGCTTCCTTATACCGTCTCAAACGGGAGTAACAACAGGATCATGTATACCGATTCGGATCTTGAGCTTGGATTGGCTACGACCATGTATTCACTGCAGAGCGGAAAAGCGTCTCCCGTCCGCCCGAAAATTGCCGCCGGAGAAGGCAAATCGGTAAATAACCACACCCTCGTAAGGGTATTTAACGAATATTCCGCAAAAACAGCTCAGTTTCTCGCGTTCCCGACAACGGTAACTGGCGGTGTAAAGGTCGCCTGTGCTTCGGTTTATCACAACGCTGTAAAACGCGGTCTGATCGCTGCGGCCGCATACAATACCGAATCAGCCGAAGCGAAGCATATCAATATTTTCAATGAAAACGGCGTTATCTATATGCAGGCAGACCCCCGCATAAGCGCGCCATATAATATTCTTGCCGGCAGTTTCGGCTTTGACATTGAAAATGATATCCTTTTCGTCTGCAGTGAAACACTCGGAAGCGGCGGTGAACTCAATTACGAGCTCTATGACCTGACAGACGGCAGAATCATAAAATCCGGAAGTATTGTTGTATGTACCGATCTTGCCGGAAAAGAGACTAAAATATCTCTTTGCCGGGATGGTATACTTGTGCTTGCCGGTACTTATTCTTTCGTATGTTCGGTTAAAGATGATACAGTTACAAAGCTCGACATTGAAACAGATGAAAGCACCAACGGTTTGTTTGCCTCGGCATTTTCTGACGGGTACATAACCACCGGAGACGTTAAATACGGAGAGAAAAACAGATCATTTATTCATGAACATTCCTCAAAAAAGAAAACAGCCGTTGACGTCGGAGCATTTGAGAACATATTCTTCTGGGATACCTGGAAAGGAAATTTCAGACTTCCGGGAGCGGAAAACATAAATGTAAAAGAGACTGATTATGTGAAGACTGCCCCGTTCCGTCATCAGAGGACCGACCTGGCTTCAAGGGCTGTATGGAAGCTTACCTCCGACGGTATACCCGAGCTCTCTCATATTCCCTACAGCGGCTGGAAATCGGGAATCGACTACAGAGATTTCGCAGACGCTCCGAATGTATGGGAACCTTGCTTTACGCATCGCTTTAACCGGATTCCCGGAACCGCTGCGCTGGCTGAATATACCGACGATTCGGGATTCCACAGATTTCTCGCCTATACGAAGGAAAATGAAACCGCCGATTACCTAGAACTGGACAGCTCATTTTACAATGCCACTTACGCTGAGGGCATTATAGAACTCGACAAGATGAGGATTTACCCCCTCAGAGATACGCTCAAATCGCTTTACAGAGCGTTTGTCACTTCTCCCGAAAAACTTGCCGGACTTGAGCCCATACATGAAATTGAAATCGCGGTCGGAGATTCTGTAGGAGACTATAATCCCCGCATGATAGAAGGCTTCCGCTCATATCTCACGGAACGGTTCGGCAGTATCGAAAACATAAACAGACGTTTCGGCACCTCCTTCGTTTTGAGAGAAGAAATCGACGCTCCGCGTGACAGCGGCAGAGGCGAATGGGATAAATATGAAGGAGAATATTTCCGCCAGTGGCAGATATTCACAAGAAAGGTCGTCAACAAAAGGCTTACCGAAAGCTTCCGCGAAGCGCTTTTGTCCGGATTCCCTTCTGAAATCGTCTCGGGTCATTCCATTCCCGAAGGAGACGCGATTTCCGGATTCCTTGAGCAGGCGAATACCAGAATGTCTCCCGTTGACGCGATGATGACGCTCGGTTGTCATTTCGGAGCGACAAGATACGGCACATGGTATTTCGGTAAAAAGAATTTTCTCGATCTATCGTATTCGGCCGGTTTCAGAAACGTAACCATGGGCGAATATAACTCCATGTCATCGGGTAAAGACGACTCCTCCGAAATACAGCTTGATTATATTCTGAATCATGGCTCGAAGTATATCTGTATTCTGAATGTCAGTGATTCGGGTACCGTTTCTGATCTGAAAGCCCTTGAAGCTCTGTCAAAGCAGAATACACCGCGTCCCGGATATGCCGAGGGCACATCCGGCGCAATGCCGATCTGCTGCGGAGAACGGAGTTACGAAATCGTTGAACTCGGCGGAAACGGCAATAATCCCGGTTTGCTGAAATCGGTTGACGCTGACGGCAAATGGACCGGAGATATATACCTCTGTCCATTCCATTCCCACATTGACGTTTCTGAACTGAAATTCACTTACAGCGCCGATAAATCCGAATACTGTTCAGATGTTATAGAAGGACTGCAGACAGGAGACGCAGTTGAAATAAATATATCCGAGACAACTTCACCTTCCGTAAGAACAAAAATAAGGATCGCGGTCTACGAAGACGATATCATCAACGAAAGACTTTCGACCAAATATTCCTCAGAAAACACTTCATTGCCAATCAGATATGTGCTTTCAAACCAGGTCCCTCTCGGAAAAGTCAGATTTGTCGTCACATCAGAGGCCATGAATTCCGCTGTCCATATTGAAGGTTCGGTACAGCGTGAATCGGTGGGAAGAAAATTCTACGGGATTCTTGACGCAGAAGAACACAGGGGCGGCGTAACATTCGATATTCTTGATAGCGGAAACGGTGTTGTATTCAACAAAAACGGAAAACACTGCGGCAGGCTCAGCGTTGACGGAATTGACATCAATAATTTCTCGTTAAAAGCTGATAATACGGGTTTTCTGAAAAACGCCGAAGATGTGCTCACCGCAGCAGTATGCGATATAACCGGATATGGATTTTCAGACAGCTCGGAAAGAATGATCACAATCGGCATTGATCATTCTCTTAAAGGTCAGAATTACAGAATATCGGCTGACAGAGAAAAAATTGATATATACGGCGCTACGTTTGATTCGGCAAGATACGGCGCCGTGCGCTTTATCAAAAAACTCAGAGAGGAAAGATCGGTATCATCCTATACCGAAACGGGAAGTCTCTGTCTGCATGAGCCGATCACCGAAGTACCCGAAGCAAATGGTGATTATGAGTCAATAGGAGATCCCTGTTATCTGATTGAGGATTGGAGTTATGTACATTCGGGAT
>JAZQNC010000325.1:0-2752 GCA_045627165.1 Eubacteriales bacterium | reverse complement strand
AGCTGCTGCGTCATGGAGATAACCGGCGCGGAAACCCGTTCGCAGGGCAAAAAGACGGTCGGTCCCGGCGTCGTACAGCGGCTGCGGCGTCGGAAAGGCATGACCGCCGCCGGGGATGGTTTCGCCGAACTCGCCGCTGACCGAGTTGTAATTGCCTTCCGGATACATACCCTTTACGCCATGCTCGGCAAAGAACCGCATATTCTCGCGGAGCACGCCGAAATTCGGGAATGTCGGAATATAATAGCTGAAATCTGTCACATAGTCCCAGATATACAGGCGGTCGCATATTCTGTTCCATTCCTCTATATCATGACAGAACGCATTGTTTACCTCACAGCTGCCGTCGTCAAGAGTATGGGAGAAACAGCATTCTATTGAGCACAGACGGATATTGACATTAGGACGCGGGCGTGTGATTCTGGGAGCATTTCGCGTATACTGATACGCCAGAGTGTCGATTTTTACGTTCGGGTAATCATCCTTTATATCGTCGGCAACGGCATTTACAAGCCTGAGAAGAGTACCCATGTGGCTGCCCTCTTCTTCATCTACCGCGGCACATTTTTCGCATTTACAGTAGTTGTAGTTGTCGTTCTGTGATACCGAAATAATATCTATTGTCGGGTCCTTTTCAAGTATTCCGCGAACATATTTCTTTGCCTTTTCCAATACTTCGGGATCGGAAAGACATGGCTGAGCGTTCTGAGGCACTCCCGTAATAGCTTCCATGGTGTGAACGAAGCCGTACCATTTTACATGATCGCCCATGTTTTCCGGAATACCGCGGCTGTTGATCCTGTTCTTTACGCTCCATGCAATGTCATTTCCTGCGGGCCAGTCGGACTGGCGATATTCGAAAATCTGTTTATGCTCCCATGTTCCACATTCAAGATCGCAGTCTCCCGGTATCTTTTCAACTCCGGGCATTATAAAACGCACCCCCAGCAGTTCAAGAAAGCCGTATACTCCGTAAATAATTCCTCTTGACGAGCCTCCCGAAACGGTCAGATTTTTGTCATCAAGTACTATTCTGTAGTCTTCCTTTGACAGAGAGCTGTCATGCGCAAGGATGAGCGCATTTTCCGCAATATTCTCATCTCCGGCGTCTTCAAGAACGCAGCCGGTGATCTTTGAAATATAACGGATCAATTCGCTGCAGGCAAACTTTCCCGCTTCACATTCGCAGTGAACGATTTTAAAAGCGGAAATATCTTTACCCGCAAGAGTTATTTTTGACATTTGATTTCCTCCTCATGAGATTATTAAACGTAATTCGTTGACCGCATTATACCACAAGCAAACCGAAAATTTCATGAACATTTTATTAAGTTTTCCCGCGCATATCATACCGAATTACTCTCAGTATCCATGAAAAAAGCCCGATTAAACATCAGGCTTTTATGCACTTTATTTGTTCGGCATCCTCTGCCATGTTCCGTCATCCGACTTATACAGGACTTCCTCATAGCAGTCATCGCCGCTATAAAGCGCAATTATCGCGGTATCTTCTTCAAGATCATAGGTAAACGAATCCTTTGCACCTATACTTCCGTTCAGACCGCCGAAGGCTGAATAACATTCGATATAGAGCTTTCCACCATGCTGCTGGTGAACAGCGGCATTTCGGATATAACCGACAGAAGAAGAAACTCCGAAGCGTATCGTTATCTGTTTTCCGTCATCCGAGAGGCTGTATTCTTCGATAAAGGCAGAAGTATTCTTTACAAATCCCGAACCGACAAAATAAACAAGAAAAACCAGAACAATAACCGACGCGATAATAATTATCGTCTTTTTCATCTGTGATATCTCCATTTCATATTTCGCATATAAAAATTCATCCGCATTCATCTATATCCAGACGCTGACGTTCCACGAGCCGTGCGAAATATCCGTTTTTCGCTATAAGTTCTTCATAAGTGCCTTCCTCAACGACTTTACCTTTATCGAGGTAAATTATGCGGTCGGCATGCTGAATGGTGGAAAGCCTGTGCGCTATGACAATCCTCGTGCATTTAAGAGAATCAACGGCGTCGGACACTTTCTTCTGAGTTATATTGTCGAGCGCGCTGGTAGCTTCGTCGAACATAAGTATTTTTGGCTTCGGAGCTACGGCTCTTGCGATCATCAGACGCTGTTTCTGACCGCCCGAAATACCCCCCTGTCCTTCGCATATTATGGTGTTCATACCCATTGGCATAGCGCGGATATCATCAGCTATTGATGCGACCTCTGCCGCTTCCCATGCCCTGTCAATTCCGAGCTGCGGAGCGGTGATCACTATATTGGAATATATGTCTCCGAGAAACAGCTTACCGTCCTGCATTACAACGCCTATGTTTTTTCGCAGTGATTCAAGGTCTATTCTGTTGATATCTTTATTGTCATACAATATACTGCCATTTTGCGGCGTCTCGAATCCAAGCAGCAGACGCATAAGCGTGCTTTTGCCGCAGCCCGTGGAGCCTACGACAGCCAGATATTCCCCTGCTTCGATTTTCAGCGACAGGTCGTCAATAACATTAGGCATTGACTCATCATAGCGGAATGTCAGGTGAGAAAGCTCTATACCGCCGCGCAGATCGGTAATATTTTCTTTTCCCTCGTGTATTTCCGGCTCGGCTTTCAGTATAGGTTTTGCCATTTCAAGCGTAGGCTTTATATTTGCGGCAGTTACCGCTATTGACACGATCGCCATGAATGCTGACGATACCATGCCATACGCAGTGTTGAAAGCATAATAATCCGC